>JAKOVL010000136.1 GCA_029782095.1 Bacillota bacterium
CTTTAAGAGTTCCGCAATCAGCGAACTGAGGCGGTAAGGCATGTATTTCCCAAGCTCGGTCTGGTCAACAAGCAGCTGCGGCAGCCAGAGCAGGATCAGGAAAGCAAAGGCGGCTCCGCCCGCGGCAATCTGGCCGCGCAGCAGCGCCGAAGCGCCGAGTGTGATCGCCAGGATGAGCTCCAGGTAAAGCACCATAAAGACAGCGCCCCAGATGGTCGGGCCCACAGGCAACGCGCCCATCAGGGAGGCAGTATAGAGCGCCGCCAGGAGAGTGCTCGCGCTCACTGTGAGCAGAACCCCGGCCGTATATGCGGCAAACTTGGACCAAAAGTAGGGCTGCCGGCCCACCGGCCGGGTCAGCACCCAGGCGCTGATACCCCGCTCCCGCTCATTGGCCACGGCGCCCATGGCAATGACAATGAGTATGAAAGCACCTATCTGGGCGAGATCGCCGAAAAAACTGGCCATGGCATCCACCGGACCCATCTCCGGCATGACGATGGTGATCCCTTCCGTTCCGCTCATCAATTTTTCCATGATCTGCGGCATATACTTGGCCCCGATGGGATCCAGGATGGCAAAAAAGATCCCCAGGAGCAGCAGCGCCGGCAGGCGAAAAGTCCGCCAGAGCTGCCGGAAATCCTTAACGAAGAGCGTTTTCACCGGCCATCTCCCCTCCATTTTCCCCGTAGTCCGCTTCGCGCAGCAGCTTTAAAAAGATCATCTCCAGATCTTCATGCTCCCGCTCGTAGGAAGTAACCACTGCGCCGCAGCCGGCCAGCAGGGGCAGCAACTCCTCCTGCATTTGCGCCAGGCCGTCCGGTGCCGCTTCAACGGCAATCCAGCCGGAGCCTGCTTCGACTTTGCGGGCCCAGGGGCGGCTGCGCAGCTCGGCGGCCAGCCCGGGCGGCGGCCCCTCGCGGAAGCTGATCCGGTAACGGGGCAGCCGGTACTGTTCGAGGAGACTCTCCAGCGACGACTGCAGCAGGAGCCGGCCCTGGTAAAGCACCGCTACATGGTCGCAAACCCGCTCCACATCGGCCAGGACATGGCTGGAGAAAAAGACGGTGGCCTTGCCGCGCAGCGAAGCCAGCAGCTCCAATACCTCCAGCCGCCCTACCGGATCAAGGGCGGAGACTGGTTCATCGAGTATATAAAGATCGGGCTGCGGCAGCAGCACGCAAGCCAGCCCCAGGCGCTGCCTCATGCCGCGCGAATAGCCCGCGGCGCGGCGGTTCGCGGCGGCGGCCAGGTCGAAGCGGGCCAGGATCTGCTCGATGCGGGCCCGCCTTTGCTCCACCGGGATGCCGTTTACCTCCCCCACAAACTCGAGCACTTCCCGCCCGGTAAGGGCTTCCGGGAAAACCGGCTCTTCGGGCAGGTAGCCGATTCTTCTCTTTAACCTGCGGGTGAGTCCGGGGCGGACCTTCTCCCCCAGCAGGGCGGCGCGCCCGCCGGAAGGGTTGAGCAGCCCCATCAGGATTTTGATCGCCGTCGTCTTGCCGGCCCCGTTAGGCCCCAGGAACCCATAGACCGCCCCGCGGGGCACATCCAGGGAGATTCCCTGCAGGGCCCTGTGCCCGCGGAAGCTTTTGCTGAGATCCCGGATCTCGATGGCGTTCACTGCTCCGCTCTCCCGAAGAGAAAGTAGGCGATGGGGCCAAAAAAGTTGACAAAGAGAATGATTATTATCCAGACCGGCAAGGAGAGAGTGCGCGTGCTGCGGCGGCGCAGGATATCAACCAGCGCCCAGATCATCAGGCCAAGCTGCAGCAGCAGCAGGGGCCAAATTTTCAGCAGCAGGTCAAGAACCTCATCAAAGCTCATATGCCCTTCCCCCTTTATCTTGTGATCTGAAAACAGCCCGCCGGCACCCGGCTCATTCCGGGTGCCCCCTTCAAAAGATAGGAATTTGCTTTTGCCTGGAGCAATTATAGTAATTTTCTGTTATGGGTGTCAACCCAATATTTATCCACGAGCTACCTTGAATTACATAATATGTCACGAGCACGGCTTGGGTTCCCTGTTTGAAATAACCAAAGACAGGACATACTACCCAAACCCACAAAGGCGTGAAATTGATCCCGGTTTTTGGACATAAAAGTCCCGCTTAAATGACCTGTTTGCTTAGGTGATGGTTTGTAAGGTGTTGGCAGGTGAAACTCAAGAATACTGTTCTTCGGCTACTTGAGAATAATCGTCGTCATAAGGAGTCAGCTTCTAAAAGTCATCATAGACCGTTTCCTTAATTTCCGGAAGATCGGAAATATATTTTTGCATATTAACCTTACGAGGCGGCGGATCGTGGTTGCGGGCCTCCCATAAACTAAGATGAACCAAAATTTTCTTGATGGTCTCGGAATCTTCAATAAAAGAGATGATACGCATTGGCTCACTACATTTGGGGCAGAGCAAGGGATCCGCATGGTATACCTTTTGAATGAGGCGGGCCCAGTTCCTGCGAAACTCTTCGGCCGAGATCTCTGTTTCGATTAAGGCGGGAACCAAGTCATCGCCGGCAGCTGTTTTTTTGCGAAGCCCCCGCGACTTGTTTGCATAATATCCGTAATAGCGGACCAGTTGTTCTCCTTTGTTGGGGATGTGAGTTACAAGCTGGGCCAGCCAATCCATCGCTGTAAAAGTTTTGGAGACCTTGCCATCCTTGGCTTCGTAGATGACCCTGGCAACCCCATCTTTTGGTTTCAGCCGCCGGGATGTAGATCATCCGCTCCTGGGAGATGGGCGCCCGGATAATGTATTGGGCCAACCTTTCAAGCCCCTCGCTGTTCGAAGGCCAAATCCTTTCCCCACAATAGACGTTAAACCCGCTGTGATGCCAGCCCATCATATTTTCAATAATGCTGTCCGTTATCTTCTCTTCTTTCTTGAGCATTTTGAAAACTTCCAGGCGAAACGCTTTTTCCAGGTCGGACGCACGCGGCTCTGGTCCCACGGCAAAGCCTCCGTTATCGTAAAAGCAGCCGTCCGTGGCGATGACGTGCAGGTGGGGGTTGAAATTTTGATAATCGCCAAAGGTTTGCACCGCTATCACTGCGCCGGGGCTGGCATCATCAAATGAAGCCCCTTGTTTTAAGTAAACGGATAATACTTTTAAAAAATAGATTCTTAACCTTTTGGGGATGCTGAAAACCCACTGCCGGTGCGGCACCTTCTTCAATACTTCTCCGTACAGCCACTCACCGAATTCAACCACGCGTTTTTGATGGCAGGAAGGACAGAAATGGCGTCGCTTACATGAAAACGGCAGCAAGTACTCATGTCCGCAACCGTCACATCTGACCCGGGCAAATCCAAAGTGTAGGTCGCCGCAATCCAGGTAGTTGTAGATGACATCCATCACGAAGGGGCGCCAGAAGCCGTAACACCTTGTGTATCTGTCTTCCCAGGCGCCTTCCAATTGCTCGAAGTGCGATTCAATGCACTGATAATATGAACTGCGCCGAGGGTGGCGGGGCTTATAAACATCCTGTTCAAGTGCAGGGCAGGTGCTTAACATTTGAAAAATCACCCTAATGTAGAACATGTGTTCGTCATTAGGGTAACACAAACCCCTTGCGGGGGCAAGGGGTTATTTCAACTTCCGCTAA
>JAKOVL010000156.1 GCA_029782095.1 Bacillota bacterium
TAATAGCACATTACCTTTAGGGATACCTTCAATCGTAGCCAGATGTTTCCCATAGTCAGTCAGAAAAGAGACTGTCACGCCTTTTTCTACGCACATACCCAAAAGCGCTGGACTGGCACCCATATGACCGAAAGTAACAATGCCCTCCAAGTAATGGATGGGTGTTCGAAACACCTCCCCGTTACCAACTCTTACCACGAGGTTCTCACCGTCTTTTGTTAGATAAGCCTCGGGATTGGTTACGTAGAGTACGTTTTGCATTTTCCGCATAGTATGTTCTCCCTAACATCCTTCTTTCATCATCTCTTCCACTATGTTAGCCATATATATCTCTGCCCTTTTATTACCACTCCCTAATTGGGGTAAACATATATCTTTCATTGAACAATTCTTACATCGCTTCCCCTTTACTGCAGGCGGAGTTATGCCATGCGCAAATAAAATATGCATTTTATCTGCCAATGTTTTGACTCTTGACCTTAGTTCGTTACTAAACTCCACGTAGTGTCTGTGCTTTGTCTCACCATAGTACATATAACCCCCATTTAAGCTAATACCCAGCATCTCTTCTAAGCAAATCGCCTGGGCGCATAACTGTACCTCGTCCCTATCATCGGGTTTGGGCTTACCCCTTTTATACTCTACAATGCTATACTTCAAGCAGGATGAATCACCGTTTTCACGATGCAGTTCAATTACATCAGCCACCCCATACAAGCCAAGGAGCTTCGATAGCAGGGGGACTGACCGCGCAATCTTTACATCACCACGCGATTCCGTAAAATAAGGATCATCGACTCTTTGGTGCAATAACCTGCCTTCGGCGGTACGCAAGTTTTCCACCCATTGGTTTTCAATGTGGATCAGTCCCCACTGCCTTTCACAGAAAGCAAAATGTTGAATGCCGGAAAGGGGTAGGAGGTCGTCTTCATCATAATAATCGTTAATCATTTCTATCATCTCTCAAGCAGCGATACGCCTTTATGGCTATTTATAAACATATATTACTTACCATCAAAGATTATTGGCTCCAACCCGGGCAACGGTTCAACTGTAACCTTCGGCAAGCTATCTTTATCAGTAACCTCAACCTTCAGACTTCGATGAACTTTTGCCGAGGAATACTGCCCGATTTTGTTATTGTGCTTCCACCAAATAACCTTCACAACTTCCATGCTGCCATCAGGACGCGCAGCGGAAGCATCGTTCACAAACAGTGTTTTCAGAGCCTCTAGTAGCTTCTCCGCGTCTGCATCACTGAAACCGGTTTTTTCTGCCAACTGGCAGTTGATACTACCAAATGCTTTATAGACACCGTATTCCACTCGATGCTTCATGCCCATGGTATCTGGGGCTTTTTTGGCAGGGTCCTTCTTATCAGTTTCTAGATTAACGCTTTTCGTAATCTGAAGGCTACTTATAGTGACGGGCTCAACACTAACAGCACTTTGAATTGTGACAGGTCCGCGCACGCCGATGGAAACCGAATCGCTTTCAGCACTTTCCTCGCCCTTTTTATCCTTGCCCTTGAAAGCGAATACTTGCCCAAAAGCACGAACATCGTACCACGTTTTACAGGCGATTTTAGCTTTTTTCTCGTTGTCTTTTTCGTTTTTTATTTCTTTATTGCCTTCAAAGCGGTCGTTAAGGCTCCGATAATCATCTTTTCTGTTATCATCTGATTGCACAAATATCGCTTCTCCCATATCCTGCAGACGATTGCGCAGTTTACGCTTCAGGCAAACATCCGACACCTCGCCATAGCCATCATAGTCGATACGCGGGCGGTTGCCGTTGAGCGGGTCGCCGTTAGGATTAGCTTTTTTTACCGTAAATACCACCGCAAAATCAATTTTGTTCATCAAACTCATTTTCTTCGCCTCCTTTTTCATCATTGTTTATCTGCTTTTGGCGCAATGCTTGTCTTTGCGCAAAAAATCCGAGAAGAAATTTTCCACTAAGTGGACTATCAGATTCATATTCCCCTTCTTTAAAAAGTGTCATAATCGCTTCAATCTGATTTAAATACCAGCCAGCCCCTTTAAGCTGCTGGATATACGGATTCAACTGCTGCGTAAACAACATATGCCAAGTACGAAACGGGTGTTGCGCGAACGTAGCCATATAGCGTATTGCGTTCGTAGCTCGCGCGTCTTCTTTCGCGGCACCTTGTTTGTATCTCGCTACGGACTCAATTCTGTCCGCTACCGCGAGCAGTCTACCATAAAGATAATCACGGTCTTTTCGTTGATCTTCTAAGGTCATATTAAATTCCTCCTTTTCATAATCTTGATAAAATTTTTTAACTAATGCGCAGGCAGCACAGAGAACCTGTTCCCAATCACGCCAACGTTCAACGGTACTTTTCGTAGCGGTTTTCTCCAACGCAAGTGGATTGGAAGCGCGATGGACAGCAGCGTTTACCATATCACACGGAATTCGCTCACCATCAAATACACAATGCAGAAGACGCTCCCGCGCATTTTTTTTCAGCTTGTCATATGATTTGTCTTTTGGATTTCTTCTCTGACCTAAAACCGCGTCAATAATTTGATCAAAGGAAGGAGCGCCGATAAAGTATTCGGTTTTATATTTCCCATCCTTGTCCTTCTTGAACGGTTGATACCAATTACAAGTGTTGTGCCATTCGACTACGCGTTCCAAATATTCATTTTCCGACAACTCGCGATAATAAGTGACAGACATCCGCCCGGTGGTCGCATTATCCGTAGCTAAAACAGCAATTCGGCGCGCATGCATTTTAAGCTTGTCCGAGGCACCGTAACCTAATATCGCTTTTTTCAGAAGTTTCGCGTAATTGGTATATACAAGATAATTAGCATCTGTCTGTTTTTCCAACTCTGTTTGCGTCGTTGACTCATAAATGCCATAGCTATCATCATAGTATTGGGGGATCTCCGGGGCCTTATCAATTGCCCAGGCCACAATCGCCTGAGTATCGCAACGGTAGCCCTGGTTTACAATCAACCAACGCAATAACTGATGCGCTTTTTGCGAAGCTTCATAACTTATTGTTACTGCTTGTGATGGTTCCGTAAATCTGCCACGATAGGTAAAATTTGATTTGTCGTTTCCAGAAATCAGCTTAGCGTTGCCTGAAACCCGGTTTATGCTTTTCGGGTGTTTCTCCGTATACGGCACATCAGCTTCTCCAGAAACATAGCATAAGCCTTTTGTGTCGCGCTTTTCTAGATTTTCTGATTTGAAGTAGCCATACCAGGCATGCCACATCTCGGGTATCATCCAAAGCCTGTCTTCAAGCTGCCCGTCAATACTGACACAAAATCTAATAAACAGATTATCATCGGGCTTTATATTACAGGATATCAAATCATTTTTCAGGGTACCGTTTTCAATGTACTTATATACAACTGATATCAATCTATAGGCCAATGGATATTCGGGTTTACTTTTCAAATACTCTTGCCATTTCACCAAATTTTCAAGATACAGCTTTCCAGTTAGGTGCTTGATTTGGTCAAATAGCGGATGGGGCAAATCTGCGGCACGCTTGCTTGCTCTCGACTCCGATTCATCAGAGCAAGGAGTGCATATTTCAACTTCACTTTTGTCGGCCCTGATAAAAGTACCATCGCCGCGTAAATGTATAGCAACATCAGTTTTTTTCAGTATATGGCCGATGGGCAGTAGCATTTTGTTCTGTTCGATACTACTTAACCCAACCACCCCTGAGCATGCCTCATAAGTTTCATACAGATTATGTATCCAACTCATGGTTTATTACCACCTTCGGCCAAAGTTTCGACTAAATCCTGCTCGTGCAGCCCTGAAAAATTCACTTTATCCTCAAATTTTTTCGCTTTCATTGGTTTAATAAACCGCCTCATAATTTCCGGCGAATCAGTATTAGGCAGCGGAAAACTTATATACCCGTTTTCCATCTTTGCTGATTTCCATAACCGTACAGACATCTCATCTCTTCCGGTTTCATCCGGATAATCAAAGCCGTGAACCATTAAACCAAAATAAAGCTCCCCGTAATTGTCATAAAAACCTTCGCCTTCCCCGAACACGCAAGGCTCAACATACCCTTGACACTCTCGCGTGCCAAGAAAAATATCACGACGTCCACCCCGCTCGATCATACGTTTCGCAATGTTGTGGTGTTTATGCTCATTTCGGTCATGGACCAGTTCTGGACGATGCTCATTCCATTCGAAATGCGCCCTAACCTGATAACAAACGTCCTTAAGATAGGTATAATAAGCGAGATCATTGCCAGCGGATGTATATTTAATTGGGCGAATTCCTTTTGATTGAGTCTGGATTTTATTCATAACCCGCACTTCATCGATGTACCATATAAAAGTCGGCTTCCAGTATACACTCTCAAGGATGCCTTTCATTGCCTGATACGTCGGTATCTGATACGAAAGCTTCTCACCGCCTACCCGGGTTATTGGGTCGGAAAATAGAGCATATTTGCCATGCACAACAAATTCCACTGTGTTTCTGTACTTCACATTCACACCTTCCTTATACACATAAAAATTCTGGATTCCCTTGCATAATGACGCCAAGTTCTAAGTCATAATAATCCTTATTCAAAGCAATTATTTCATCACCAATCAAACGTAACGCCTGTTCTTTCTCAAGCGCATACATCTGGCGCGGATAGAGTGAAACCGAAAATCTGACTATTTCACGTAATAATTTTGGTTTTTCCCTCAATTTAGCGGTTCTATATTCATCGGCAAGTTCAACGCCTCGTTTGTATGGAACAAGAACTGCAGTCGTACCTTTCTCAATGACGAAAAACTGCTCACCTGCAGTTTGAAACGCCTGCGGCAGTTCCGGAAATGGCGTTTTATTACCAGAATTCATGTATGCACCACAACCAGTTTTGTTATTGGACAGGAAATCATAGATATTTCCATTATTACACGGATAATCCATCTCATTTTTACGCTTGTAAAAATATTCATCATAATAACGGTTCATCACAGCATGCGATAATAAATCTTCGTGCGACTCACTTAAAATCCGGGACGTGACATCCCTACCATACTGAATATCTGTTAAATTGGCGAGATTTTCCTCTGATAAATTTACTATATAAACTTCACGTCCCTTGGGGTCTTCGCCATTACGATTACACCGCCCCGCTGCCTGCGCGATACTATCCAATCCTGCTAGAGCGCGTATGACACAAGCAAAAGAGATATCCACGCCAGCTTCGATAAGTTGTGTGCTGATACATAAAATGCGTTCGTTCTTGAGTTTTTTTGGGTTGCCTTCCTCTAGCATGGATTCAATTGCTTCCATGCGATGGGCTGGGCACATGGATGTGCTTAAATGCACGAGCTTAATCTGTGTTTCCGTATTTACATACTTTTTCACTGCACGATAGAGGTTTGCCGCATCCTTTTTCGTGTTTAAAATAACAAGACAATTTCCCGACGCGTTCAATTTACTTAGAACGTAATCACACAATGCTTCGGGAGTATATCCGCCTTTCACCGTATCATTGACAATACGCGTCCTTTTTAGCTTATTAAAGACTTCACTTGTATCGGCTATAAGATTGGAATGCGAGGAAATACGGATAGGCCGTTCTACTTTATCAATCAACGGTTGAGTTGCGGTACAAAGCAATGCGGTACAATTTCCGAAAAAATGCAGAAAATTTAAGGCATCGTTAAACAGATGAATGCATTTAAGCGGCAGAGATTGCACCTCGTCAAAAATTAATACAGAGTTCGCCATGTTGTGTAGTTTCCGCAGCTCACTAGCTTTATGGGAATAAATACTTTCCAAAAATTGAACCAAAGTTGTAATGATAATCGGTTGATTCCAACGATCAGTCAAAAGGCGATACGCTTGAGCCTCACTCTCATCATCCGGCGGAACAAAGTTGGAATGATGCTCTAAAATAAAATCATCGTCGCCACAGTACTGCAGGGCTTTTTTTATCACTTTTGCCGTTTGATCTAAAACCGAGAGATACGGAATCACATAAATAATATGATCCATATTGTGCTTTTTTGCGTGATTTAATGCGAAACGAAGACTAGAAAGTGTTTTTCCGCCTCCTGTTGGTACGTCCAAACGGTAAATTCCGCGTGAACGTGTTGAAGCTTCCAGGCATTTTTGGGAAATATCATGACGGATACGGTCAATCTCAGAGTCAACAAGAAAAGCCGAAAGATACTTTTCAAGCCGTCTAACGTATTCTTCCCAGGCTGGAATGGTAAGCTGTGTCTCAGGAATTATCCCCGTATCAAAACAATATGCATTGTAGCGATCAGAATCAACTAGGCATGAGAAAACACTTCTCACAAGCATTTGGATCATAAAGGCAGTGTTTAGTTTTTCCGCTTTGCAAACCTCAATAAAACAAGACAGCTCATTACAGCAGGCATTCATTAAATCATTCAAATTTTCTGACAGGACATTTTCTTTCTCATAAGCGATCTTAACCTCTTCGAAGTAAAGAGTATCCTTATCTCGAGTAAGCTTATTTCGAAGCGGCGTATCCCCTTCCGGTGAGATGCTGTCCATCAGCCCTCCATGATGCCCTGCGATGCAGTTAGCAATTATTTCTGCCGCCAATAATAGTTCTTTCTTATTTAAACCGTATTCAAAAATATATTTTGCTCCTTGCGTTGCGTGTATGACCGAACCCCTGCGTAGCGTCTTTAAGCCATTTTTCCTGTTTTGAACGCTGAGTTTGAGATATTGAACAAAAGCATCGGAGAATTTGCCCATGTCATGGAAGAATGCAGCAGTGCGTACCATTGCGGATAAATTGAACTTCCTACCAAGCATACTCGCGTATGTGGCGGTTTCTTTTAGATGATCGACTGTTAACTGCTCTCTATCATCAGCCGAAATCCTTGATATATACACAAAACCCCTCCTTTCCGCTAATGAATAGTTTGTAAATTTTTTCGTTAATCAGGAATATTTATATTTTAACAAAACTGGTGTGCCATCTATTGGCATACCAGGTATATTGACCAAAATTATTTATTTTATATATAGCTGAGAAGCTTCAGCCAATTCTTGGGCCACTGCTGAGACCAGTTCGGGTGGTTCCAGGACTTTGGCCTGTGAACCGAAGCCCAGCACCCATCTTTTGACTTGATAGAGTCCGCTGGTTTGTATGGACAGTACCAGCGAACCGTCGGGGTTTTCGCTGATCTCCTGGGTGGGGTGCCATGTTTTTTCCCTGATATAGCGGGCTTGGCCGGGGCTAAACCAGATCTTTATCCGGTGGATCTCTCTTCCTTTAAATAGCTGGAAGGCATCGCGGAAGTACTTTTCAGGGCTAAAATCTGAGGGAAATTTGAACGATGTTGTGGCCTGGTGCAGTTTGCGAATGCGATCAAGGGCGAAGATACGCACCTCCCGGCGGAGGTGGCAAAAGCCGACCAGGTACCAAGCCCCCTGGAAATAGCGAAGCTGGTAAGGATCAACGAGGCGTTCCCGGCAGCTATCTTTAGCGATGGAGTAATATGATATTTTAATTGAAACTTTTTGGTTGATCGCTTCCCCGATGGCGGCAAAATGGGCGGCAACCTGCTTTTCTTCACCGCGAAACGGTTCGAGATCAAAGGCGATCATATCGGCCAGGTGACCGAAATAAATATCCACAGTATCCTGCAGGTAGCAACATATTTTATTAAAGGCGTCGGCGACCGGTTTCGCGTAGGGCGTGCCTTTACATTTAGCGAGCAGGTTATGCCCGAGGCATAAGGCAAGCAGTTCGCCTTCCGTTAATTTTAGCAGCCCCAGCGAATAATCCGCCTCAGTATAATAGTAGCCCCTTTTTTTCGGATCATATTCCAGGGGGGCGCCTAAGCTGTATTTCATTAATCCAATATCCCGCATAATTGTACGCCGATGTACTTCCAGTTCTTGCGCCAGTTGACGGCAATTGGGATACTGCCCAGCTTTGATCTTCTTGTCAATATAGAAAATACGATACATGGGCGGGCGCGTCGAACCGGCTGCCGGGAAGGGCACAGGAAAATCACCACCGGGAGAGGATTTTTTTGTAATTCCTAATAATATAATATCAATTCTACAAGAATTTATGCTATTCCTCTAATAATGGCAATATTGGATCATCTTCACTTTTTAATGTATCGATTGTCGGGGAAGCAGCATGTTCCTCAATGGGCCGGCAAAAAAGGTGATAACACGACATTAATGCTATCTTCCGTTATTTCATCGGGAAGTCGGGTATTTATGAAGAAGCCATGGTCAAAAAGATGGTGCTGGACAGACACGGGATGGTGGGTATCAAATTTTACTTCCCGATTATGGCGGTATGGTTTATAATGTATAAATTAGCATGACTATTGCGTAAACGAGGGAGTTAACCATGTTCAACAGCAGGCACCTGGCATTGTTGTCGTATCTGACGGTCTGTATTGTTTGGGGCTCTACATACCTGGCCATACGGGTTGGAGTTACCGATATGCCTTTTTTGATTTTTGCCGGGCTACGCTTCAGCGTCGCCGGGGTATTGCTCCTGATTATTTCCCGCATAAAAGGATGGGCCTTTCCCCCCAGCTGGCGAGATTACCGGACCCATATCCTGGTGGGGCTGCTGCTTCTGTTTATCAGCAACGGTTTAATCTGCTGGGCCGAGCAGTACCTGGACTCAAGCCTCACTGCTTTGCTGGTCGCTTCCCTGCCGCTGTTCATGGCTGCCTTAGACAATCTGTTCTCCCGGGGACAGCGCGCCGGCTGGCTAAGCTGGACTGGCCTGTTCATCGGCTTCGGCGGGGTGGCTGTCCTGGTCAGCCCCCAGTTTAGGCTGGAAGGGAACACCTGGCCGGCTGTAGTGGGAGTGCTATGCGCTTCATTGGTCTGGGCTACCGGCTCCATCTACCTGAACAGAAACCCGGCCCGGGGGTCAATGATACCGGGTGTGGGGATACAGATGCTTTCGGCCGGGTTAGTTTTCTTATTCCTGTCAGCAATTTCCGGAAATTTCACGTTAAGGGATGCCTCCACCAGCGGGCTGGCCGCCCTGTTGTATCTAATTTTTTTCGGCTCAATTTTAGCTTACAGTGCTTTTTATTACATGATTAAAGTAATCCCCCCGGCCAAGGCGGGCACTTATGCGTACATCAACCCGGTTGTGGCGATGATCCTGGGTGTTTTGGTGCTAAAGGAAAAATTAACGCTGCAGAGTATCGTGGCCGCGGTGATCATTTTGGCTGGCGTGATGCTGGTGCATATTTCCAGAACTATTCCGCAAAAAGAGGCCCCGGCACCTGCACGGCAAAAAGAGCTCGACAATTGACAGTGATATGACCGGCGGTGAAAAAGGCCCTTTGCGGTTAGCTTTTCTGATCCCGCCTTTGTAGACAATTAATTCCAAGGATCAGGCAATAACAGGAATGGGGGAATGGGCGGCGAAAAAAAGTAATAGCCTGTCCAGAGGAGGCGTAATCATGAGCAGTGGTACGGTTAAAAGCAGGCGCACCCTGGTTCTTTTTGGATTCGCCCTGGTCATTCTCGCTTTTGCCGTGGCGCTTCTCTTTGGGGCGATCATTTTTCAGGAAGGAAACCCTTTTCCGGTAGTGCAGGCCCTGGCTAGAATAGAGCTGGGCGGTGCGGATGTGGCCCGGATTAGCGGCCCTGCTGTAAAGTACATTCAAAAGGTGGGGCCGGAAGAACCTTTGAGCGAGCACCTGTCCGGGTGCGGGTGGGCCTTTCGAGAGCGCCTCGGCGCGGCCATTTTTTATGACCGGGACGGCTCAACCCTTACCGCTGAAGCGCGGATGCTGACGCGCCGCTACGTGGTCTACGAACTGGACCGTGAGCCGTGCAGCCACGAATAATGCCAGGGATAGGCTGTAAAAAGAATGTATATAAGAATGGCTATCATGGTTGCTTCTAGCAAAGCGCCCTAGACCCGCGCAGGGTAGGGCGCTTTGTTTCCTTCTTTCAAAGCTGCTTCCTTCAACTTTTGAGCCTCTGTTCCAGGGCATCGCATTCTTCGAGCAGCTCCCGGGGCAGGCGGGAACCGAATTGCTGGAAGAAGCGGCGGTGGTCGGCCACCTCTTCGAGCCATAGATCCCGGTCCACTGCCAGCAGCTGCTCCATGGCGGAAGGAGACAGTTCCAGGCCTTCCAGGTTAATCTCGCCGGGAGCAGGAACAAAGCCCAGCGGTGTTTCCACGGCCTCGGCTTCGCCCCTGGCGCGCCGCAGGATCCACTCCAGCACGCGCAGATTCTCCCCGAAGCCCGGCCAGATAAAGTTTCCGTTCGCATCTCTGCGGAACCAGTTTACATGGAATATTTTCGGTGGAGAGCTCATTTTCTCGCCCATTTTGAGCCAGTGGCCGAAATAATCGGCCATATTGTAGCCGCAGAAGGGCAGCATGGCCATGGGATCGCGGCGCACCTTACCCAGCGTTCCGAACTGGGCCGCGGTCAGCTCTGAAGACATGGTGGCCCCGGTATAGACGCCGTGGCGCCAGTTGAAAGTCTCAAAAACCAGGGGGACCGCGGTGGAGCGGCGCCCGCCGAAAATAATGGCGGAAAGGGGCACTCCCCGGGGGTTTTCCCATTCGGGAGAAACAATGGGACACTGGGATATGGGCGCGGTAAAGCGCGAATTGGGATGGGCGCCGGGCACCGGCTTGCCTTCGTGATCAACCAGGCCCGGTTTCCAGCGGCGGCCGTTCCAGGCCGTCCCGGAGGCGGGAGGCGGTCCTTCTCCCTGCTCCCACCACACATTGCCGTCGTCGCCCAGGAGCACATTGGTGAAGATGGTATTTTTCCTGATCGTGGCCAGGGCATTGGGGTTGGATTTGGCATTGGTGCCCGGGGCCACGCCGAAGAAGCCGGTTTCCGGGTTTAGGGCCCAGAGACGCCCGTCTTCGCCCAGCCTGATCCAGGCAATGTCATCGCCCACGGTCCAGATCTTGTAGCCCCGGGAGCGGAAAGGTTCGGGGGGCACCAGCATGGCCAGGTTGGTCTTGCCGCAGGCGCTGGGGAAAGCGGCGGCAATATATTCCACCCGGCCGGAGGGGTCTTCAATACCCATCAGCAGCATGTGCTCAGCCATCCACCCTTCCAGCCGCCCCAGGTACGAGGCAATCCGCAGGCTGAGGCATTTTTTCCCCAAAAGGACGTTGCCGCCGTAGCCGGAGCCGACGCTCCAGATGGTGTTATCTTCGGGAAAGTGCAGGATCAGGCGCTTTTTATCGTCCAGGTCGCCCTTGCTGTGCAGCCCCTTCGTAAAATCGCCATCTGAACCCAGCTGCTCCAGCACTTCGCGGCCGGCCCGGGTCATGATCAGCATATTTAACACCACGTAAATGCTATCGGTCAGCTCGATGCCGATCTTGCTGAAGGGTGAGCCGATGGGGCCCATGGAGAAAGGGATCACATACATGGTCCGTCCGCGCATGGATCCCCTAAAGTATTCCCCGGCGCGGCGATAGGCCTCCTGGGGCTCCATCCAGTTGTTGGTAGGGCCGGCATCTTCCTTGTTCCGCGTGCAGATATAGGTTAGATGCTCGGTGCGGGCCACATCGTTGACCGCGGTGCGGTGATATAAACAGCCGGGCCATTTTTCCTGGTTCAGCCTGATCATTTCTCCCGTGGCCACAGCTTCTTTTTCCAGGGCTTCTTTTTGTTCCCGGCTGCCGTCCACCCAGACGATCCGGTCGGGACGACACATTTCTGCCATCTGTCTAATCCATTCTTGCAGCATTGGGTTGTGCATCTGTTTTTTCGCCTCCAGTTGTAAGTTAATGACGTTGCTTTATGCAATCAGGCCCTATCTCTCTGGCGACGCGGACCGTAGTTTTCGGTAATCGCCGGGTGTGTCCACGTCAAACATAATTTCAGGATAGGGCAATTCTACGTATTTAATCAGATCGGGCGGCAGTTGAGGCAGGATTTGCCTGCCGCCGCGATCGCCTTTCAACGTGAGCAGCAGCGGCCAGGTACGCCGGTCAAAGAGGACCGGGTTGCCCCTTTTGCCTTTCCAGAGCGGCACCGTGGCCAGGGGCAGGGCCATCCGGTGCTCATCCGCCAGCCGGCGGTAAACCTCTGCCGGAATAAGGGGCTGATCGCCCAGGGCGAAACAAACCGCCTGCACTGCGCCATCCACGGCCAGCAACCCTGTTTTCAAGGAGGAGGCGATGCCCGAGTCACTGTCAAGATTTTCGACTATTCTACACCACTGCTGGCTGGCCAGGCGCTGCCGCCAGGGAGTGCCGGGCCGGGTGACCACGATTACCTGCTGAAATCCGGCGCTGCGGATCTGGTCTAGGGTATGCTCCAGGATGGTGCGGCCGCGGTATTCCAGCTGCAGCTTGTCCGCGCCCATGCGACTTGCCCTGCCTGCCGCCAGGACCACGGCAGCCATCGCAGGCAGGAAGACTTCGCCTTCAGGGCGGTAGCAGAAGCAAACCGGCGCCTGCTCAGCGGCGGCGGTAAACAGCAGCCGATCCGCTTCTGCCCCCTTCAACAGGGCAGCCAGCTCCCGGGCCGCGCCGGCAGGATGCTTGGCCAGGTCCATTTTGTTGAAAACCGCCGCGGCGCGGGCAGCGGGCGCCTGGCGGCGGCCCCGCCGGAGGACATAGCGGATATGCCTGGCGAGCTGCACTGCGGTGAGGGCGGCATCGGGCTGCGCCCCCGCTGATGCTAGCAACAGCTCCGGCCGGTGCACCTCCTGCGGCGTCAGCCTGGCTCCCAGGGCGTCAAAACCGGCAACCGCGATGATCAAGTGAGAAGATCCCGGCAGGACCGGTTCATTTTCGTTGTAGCCTTTAACCGGTTTGCCGGCGGCGCCGTCGGCTTCCACCAACAGCGAGGCGCCGGTTTCCCGCCAGAGTATTTCGACCCAGCCGGGCTCGATCCCTTCGAGCTTATCCCCGGAAAGGAGTCGCCGCCCCAGGGCCGCCAGATCTGTTTCCTGCAGCAACCGGCACAGGGCCTCCGTCGCCCGGGCCGGGTCCTCCGCCAGCGCCAGGGGAGCTCCTGCAGGCGGGTAAATCTTCGTGGTTGTGGTCAGAATGACCTTTTGGCCGCAGGCGGCCAGCTCCGCGGCAAGGCGGGATAAAATTGTTGTTTTGCCGCCGGCGCCGTAGGCCGATATGATTTTGGGACCCTTGAGGCCGAGGGCGGAGCTGAGCGTAAGCGGTGTCTTGTCTAGATCATAATGAATGACGGATCCCCCCACCCGGACATCCCCCGCAAGGGGAAGGGAGATTAAGCCCCTTCCACTCTATCTTTTGAAATAGCGATGCATGATCGCTTCCAGGACGCCGCCGCCTACGGCCCTGGCCTTGTCGGATATGGCTTGCGGGTTGACGGCTGCGCCGCGGGGATCGATATCCCCCACTTTCAAGCCTGCCGTCACCTTCAGGCCGGGGTAGAGGAGACCCCGCAGCAGCCCGCCGATGGCGGCTTTTACGGGCACCTCTTCCACGTAAGCCACCACTTCGCCCTGCTCAACCAGGTCGCCTATTTTATGAAGCGGCCTAAATACGCCCTCCACCGGGGCCCTGAGCACTCTCTCCACCCCGGCCCCGCCCACTTCACCGGGCACGGCGGTATTGGGCTCGGCCGTGCCGCGGTAGATTACCCGGCCGAGATTGGGGCCGCGATTGGTTTCAATGACCGCGTGAACATCGCCCCCGGCAGTAAATCCGGGCCCTAGGCCGATGACCAGTGGGGCGTCAGTTATGGCTGTACCGGTGTTGTGCTTGGCCATGATGCCGTCGACCAGGGTTCCCGGCCGCAGCCGCTTGATTATCCTTGCCCCCGGATCGACAATTACTGGAATAATTCGCCTGGCCAGCAAATCTTCCAACTGGGCCATGCCGGCACATTTAACCGCAGCAACCCCTTCCACCTGGGTGCTGCCCTCATAAACCGCTGTGGCAAATGAAGCGGCCCGGCGCACCACCAGCGGCCGGGGCAGCTCCAGCATAACCACGTCAAAGCCCGCCTGCCATAGGCGATGCGCCGTCCCCGTGGCCAGATCGCCAGCGCCCTTAATGATCACAGTACGCGGGATTAAGGATTTAATGAATGATCGAACCTCCATGACTCGTATTTCGTGAAGCGATTCGACTAAAAAGACCATCTCCTATCTTTTATTTATCATAATTGACTGCATTTTACAAATAAAAAAAAGCCCGGCGATAGCCGGGTAATGCCCTGCACATTCCTCCGTCTATCCCGGTGCTTTAGTGTGCGGCAAATATTAGCTCTCTTTTTCCTTATCCTTTTCTTTAAGCGCCCGCCACACCCTTTCGGGGGTAAGAGGAAAGGTATTAAACTTAACCCCCAGGGCGTTGCTGACGGCGTTGGCAATGGCCGGCGCCACGGCAATCATCGGTTGCTCTCCGATGCCGCGGATGCCGAAAGGCCCGCCTGTTTCAGGGGTTTCCAGGACGATGCTCGTAAGTTCGGGGATATTCTCAATGGTGGGAATTTTATAATCGGTAAAGTTGGGATTGATCACCCGACCTTGCTCTAATTTCAGCTCTTCATATAGTGCGGTGGAAAGCCCCATGATGGCTCCGCTGTGAATTTGCGCCCGGCAGAGCTGCGGGTTGACCGCCTTTCCGGCATCAAGGGCCGTGGCCAGCTGCAGCACCTTCACTGTCCCTGTTTCCGGATCCACTTCTACTTCAGCCGCCGAGGCGCCGAAAGTCCAAAAGAGCCCGGGGTTGCCCTGCCCTGTCTCGGGATCCAGGTTGTTCATGGTCGTAGGCACGTAGGAACCCCGGCCGATGATGGGGCCGGAAATGCCTTCACCGGTGCACTTTTTGCAGCTGTCGGCCACCTCTTTTAAGGAAACCTGCTTGCTTTTATCCTTAACCCAGTAGACCGTATCATCATCCAGGTAAAGCTCGTTGGCTGGCAGGTTTAGCAGCACGGCGGCTGCGGTCCGGATCTGCTCCAGGGCGTCTTCCGCCGCGCGCACTATGGCATGGCCGACGCTGTAGGTGGTGCGGCTGCCGACGCTCTGCCACTCGTAGGGAGTAAAATCGGTGTCGGGCACGCGGATCTCGATCTTTTCCACAGGAATGTTTAGCGCTTCCGCGGCGATGGCGCTGAGGGAGGTCAACATTCCCTGTCCCATTTCAGTGGCGCCAACCAGCACGTGCACAGTGCCATCCTCGTTGATGCGAATAATGCAGGACGAGGAAGCGTTGCTGGGCTGGGCCGGCGCCTTAACCAGGCCGGCGATCCCTTTGCCGCGATACTTGCCGGCCGGTTTTTCCCAATCCACCGCATCGGCCACCGCCTTAAGGCACTTGTCAAAGGCAACATCATGTACCACCTGCCCTGTGGCAGTGGTGGAGCCGTCTTTCATCCCGTTAATCAGGCGGATCTGCAGCGGATCCAGGCCCAGTTCCTGGGCGATTTCATCCAGCTGGCGCTCCAGGCCCCACTGCATCTCGCACATGCCAAAGCCGCGCACCGGCCCGCCTACAGGATTATTGGTGTAAACGCAGTAGGAGTCGGCCTTAACATTGGGGATGTCATAGGCCCCGGTGGAGCTGTAGCCGGCAGCGCGGACGATGTTGACGCCGTACTCGGTATAGGCTCCGCCGTCCCAGACCATGTGGTACTCCAGGGCGGTAAGGCGCCCATCCTTGCGTACTCCTGTTTTCAGGCGGGCATAGAGTGCCTGCCGGGTAAAGGTGCCCTGAATATCTTCCTCCCGGGTAAAGACCACCCGCACCACTTTCCCGGGACATTTCCGGGCCAGGGGAACGACCAGGCCCTCCATGGCGGCTCCGGCCTTGCCGCCGAATCCGCCTCCGATATAATTGGAGATAACGCGAATTTTATGGAGCGGCATCTCCAGGGATTTGGCCAGGATCTGGCGCACCACGTTGGGCGACTGGCAGGTGCTCCACACCGTCAGTTTCCCGTCCGGGCTCCACAGGGCCGCCGCCTTGTGCGTTTCAATGGTGGCATGCTGCATCTGCGGCACGTAGTATTCCCGCTCCAAGATCAGGTCGGCTTCGGCAAAACCTTTCTCCACGTCCCCCTTGCGCACTTTAAAGTGATTGCTGATGTTGGTGCCGGGCTTGGGGTAAAAGATGGGCACCCGCTCATACTTTTCCAGATCCTCGTGCACCAGGGGGGCATCGGGTTTAAGCGCTTCCCGGGGGTCGAACACACCGGGCAGCTCTTCGTATTCCACTTCAATTAGCTCGACCGCCTTGGCTGCCACCTCTTCAGAGATAGCAGCGACAGCGGCTACCGGCTCGCCAAAGTAGCGCACTTTGTCCACAGCATAGTAGGTCCGATCCATCAGGTAAAGGCCTGACCGGTTTGGGAAATCTTTCCCCGTTACCACGGCCCGGACCCCGGGCAGCCGCTCTGCTTTAGAGGTATCAATGCGCTTGATGCGGGCGTGCGCCAGGGGGCTTTGCTTGACCTTGGCGTAGAGCAGGGGCGCAAAGTGCAGATCTTCAAGATACTTGGCGCTTCCGGTTACTTTTTCCACGGCATCTTTGCGCGGTATAGCGGCGCCGATATATTTATACGATGGCATTTCTTTAGCCCTCCTTCCCCGGGTTATTTACCGGCGCAATCTTTAACGGCCTGGCGGATTTCTTTGTAAGCGCCGCAGCGGCACAGGTTTCCGCTTAAGGCTTCATTAATATCATCGTCCGTAGGGAACGGATTGCGATTTAAAAGCGCCCGGGCCGAAATGATCATGCCGGGAGTACAGTAGCCGCACTGGGTGGCGGCGTGGTCAATGAAAGCCTGCTGTACCGGGTCCAGCTTGCCGTCTTTGGCCAACCCTTCAATGGTAATCAGCTCTTTGCCGTCCAATTCCGCAACCGGCACCAGGCAGGAATTAACCGGTTTCCCGTCAAGCAGGACCATGCAGGCGCCGCATTCGCCGACTTCGCAGCCCTCTTTCGTCCCGGTAAGCTGCAGATCTTCGCGAATAAATTTGAGCAGCATGCGGCTGGGGTCGACTTCCCGGGTTTCTGCTTCTCCGTTTACCGTAAAATTAATGGTTATTTTCGCGGACATGCTCACACCTCCATTACCTGCTCCAGGCCGCGGCGCACCAGCACCTCGGCCAGGTGGTAGCGGTATTCGCGGGAACCGCGCAAATCACTGATCGGTGCTATATCGATTTTGACCCGGTCCGCCGCCCGGTACCAGTCGGTTAAAGCCTCCTGGTTGACGGCCTTTTCCACTGAGGTGGCCCGGATGGGTGTGGGCGCCACGGCGCCCAGGGCGATGCGCACCTCTTTGCCCCATTTCTGCAGGGCTACCCCCACGGAGGAAAGGTCTACCGAGCCGGTGCGGGAAGCTTTCAGGTAAACTCCTTTGCCCACCGGGTAAGGCTTGGGTATGGTCACCGATACAAGCAGCTCGCCTTTCTGCAAAGCTGTCTTCCCGGGGCCGGTAATGAACTCTTCAACGGGCACGGTTCTCAAGTTGCGCGGTCCGGCCACATTCACCAGGGCGCCCAGGCAGTAAAGGGCAGGTGCCGTGTCGGCGGCAGGCGAAGCGTTGCAGAGATTGCCTCCCAGGGTAGCCCGGTTGCGGATGGAGTAGGTGCCGATGCTGCGGCAAGCCTGTACCAGCAGCGGAATATGCTGGCGCACCGGGGCAAAGTTAATGATCTCGTTTAAAGGAACGGCGGCGCCGATGGTGATGCCGCGCCGGCCTTCCTCCAGCACCTTCAACTCGGGGATCTCCTTGATATCCAGCACTACCGCGGCGTTAAATTTGCCACTGCGGAGCCCCACCAGCAGGTCGGTTCCGCCTGCCATGGGCATGATTCCCTCCTGCCGCTCCAGCAGCCCGGTCGCTTCGGATAGGCTGGTGCATCTTTGATAAGTAAACGCCGGCATTTTTTGTTCACCTCCAACCTAGGGTCCGGCCCATGAGTATATTACTTACCCGGCCAGCGCCCTTAAAGCGTCAATAAATGTTTGCAACGGCGCAGATAATGCCCGCCCCGATTTGTCCGATTCCCGGTTCTTAGTGGCAATGCCGGTGTTGATGCCCGGCAAAATGCCTTTTTCTACCACTTTGCCCGCATCGATACCGGCGGGCGTGCCCCTGATATCCAAATCCGGGATTTCAAAGTCGTTGTTTTCAGCCACAGCAATTTCATACATTTCCTCGGTCCCAAAAGCGTCAGCCCCTTTACCGCCAATGAAGTTGACGATGGCCGACGTCGCCGCCATGGCAAAACCATCGGCTCCCACTGTTTCGGCAATAATGCTGTTCCTGATATGGGCGTTGGCATGAGCAGCGGTAAAGCCGGAAAAATAAAGCCCCTTGGATACAATGGACGGGGCGGTCAACCACCTGTCGCCGGTGCTGCTGGCACGAATGCCAAAATCGGTGCCGTTGCAGGCCATGGTTGTAGCAGGCATAGATTTCCCGATTCCGTGAGCAGCCAGGGCCATGCATTTGCAGGGAGCCATGGCCGTATCCATCAGAATCGGCCTTGCTTTCATCATGCGCTCCACTGTTTCCCGGTTAGTCCGGTCAATTACACTCACCGGTGCACCTCCCTTAATTAAGCTGCTTACAGGGTTGCGACCTTTGGTTCGACTTACAGCCCGGCCATTGGCACCGCAGGACACTTTGCCCCGTGCTTGCTCCTCCACGAAAGGAACAACACGGGCGAAGGCGGCCTCGATAAGAAAAACCATACAGTTATTTCGCTAGAAAATGCACCTCCTTAATCTATACAAATTCCGGGAATAGAAGCCAGCCTGCGGTATTTCGACTAATCTACAACTTCCGTTTATGGTCCGCTCATCTCCTGCCATATGCTTTAATCAACATGCGGCAAGGCGGCCCCCTAGACGACCGGCTGCCAACTACTTCAATTTGTCCAGCAGACTTAAAAGTTCTTCATCGCCCCCGGCCGGCGGCTGCCAGCGCACGTGAACCACGGCGGTTCCGTTTTCCGCCAGATTTGTGGCGAAATCTTCCAGACCCAGGTTAATTACTTTTACTTCACTGTTCAGAAGTTCTTTGATCGTCATTCAGCTGACCACCTTTATGAGCACATTCAGCTTTACTTCAAAACTGAAACTGATCTTGGGCTCTTCCCCACCCCTCCCACCAGGGAAAGGAGAACAGCCCCGGCAAGCAATATTTTTCACAATCCAGCGGATCAGGCTGGCAGCGTTCGAGTGCCTAGACTCCCCTTTGAGTGAGCAAATCGCGCACGTAAAAGGATGCCGCGGCGTTGGAGGGGAAAACTCGCACTTCGTTCGCCTTAAGCTTTTCGATCTGTTCCCGGCGGTTTTGCGGATCATCATCGGTCCCGCATACAGAAGCCACTATAATCAAGTGGCGCCCCTGCGCCGCGGCAGCGGCTTTTGCTGCCGTGATGGCTTCCAGGGCCGCTCCGGCGGGATCTGGATGGGCATTGTAGCCCAGAACCAGGTCGATCATAATCACCGCGGTTTGCGGATCGCTCGCTTCGGTGACAATGCGGCGGTTGCGCAGCGCCGGGTCGATCATGGGATGAAGCCGTCCCTGGGTTAATTCGTCCTCGCCGAAATCGATAATGCAATGTTCGCGGCTTTGGTAGACATCGGCGAGGGCATATTGCGGCTCCAAAGACAGGTTGGAATAGATTGGACCCAGCGAAGGGCCTAAAAGCAGCAAGGATTCATAAGCAAGGGTGCCCCCGGAAAAGAGGCCCCGCAGATAACGCTGCTCTGGTTTCAGCGCTCCAAGATCCACCTCCATAGTCTTTTGGGGGGATGTATAAAGTTCAGGATCCGGTTCCACCTGATTAATATTCGCCAGGCGAACCGCGGTAGCTGCTGCTTCGCTCAAGGTTGCCGCAGGCAGACAGCCGGCCTGCCGCACCTTCTCCGGGTCGCCGCCCAGGAAATTGACCACCACCGGCTTTTTGCTTTCCCGGGCTGCCTGCAGCACCCTTTCCATTACCGCCGGATGGGGCGGTTTTGAGACGATGACGATCACTTCCGTGGACTCGTCTTCCATTAGCGCCTTTAGCCCCTGCAGCATCATCCTGCCGCCCACAGCTTCCTTGATATCCCGACCCCCGGTGCCGATGCCATGGCTAATCCCTCCGCCTAAGTTGTGCACCAGGGAGGATACCTCCTGCAGGCCGGTGCCGCTGGCGGCGACGATGCCGATGGATCCCCGTCTCACCACATTGGCAAAGGCCAGGGGCACGCCGTTAATGATGGCGGTGCCGCAGTCGGGGCCCATCACCAGGAGCCCCTTGGCCAGGGCCTTCTCTTTTAAGGCAACTTCATCTTCCAGGGGCACGTTATCACTGAAGATCATCACATGCAAACCGGCGTCGAGGATCCGTTCCACCTCGCGGCGCACGTAGCGCCCCGGTATGGAAACCAGGGCCAGGTTGGCCCCCGGCAGCTGCTGCAGCGCTGTTTCAAAGGTACGCGGCCTGTATGCACCGGCCGGTCCGTCGCCTTCCGCTTCCCGGTCCAGCTCTGCCAACGCTTTTTGGATAGCCGCCTCCGCCACGCCGGGATCAGCAGCTTTGACGGCGATAACCAGGTCGTTGGGGCTCGCCTGCTCCAGCTCATCGGACCAGAGGCCGCTCGCTGTCAGGAATTTTTTATTATGATCAGTGGCAACAATCACTTCAGCCCCTTCAATCCCGTCCATCTCCCGGATAAGGCTGGATAAGCGCATCAAATACACTGAATCGCGAAAAGTATTCTTTTGGATATGAATTTTCAGAGGCATGATTTTGCTCCCTCCGCGCCACGTTCTCCTTCGAAAATGGTAGCTAAAATGGACTCGAGGTGCGCTCATCCCCGCCCCTTCCCGGCGAAGGGAGGGTTTGGCATCCCGCCTGCCCGGTGCTGACATCCAGGGTCTTAAGGCTCTCGCCTGTCGCAATTTGTAGCTACATTCTGAATATTATTCGTAGAAGCAACTCAATCCTCTAGAGTTGTTATACAAATCGACGCTTAATATTTGTTTAAACAGCATAATTAGGTATTAACAAAAGGGTCCATTTTTTCACTACTGTTAGCAAATTATGCAGGATAGCCGCGCGGGGCAGACGCGAACCGGGCGGCGTCCGTGGCGCCCTTTGTAATGGCCGCATATATACCGGATTTAACAGCTCCAGCCATCCTTTAGAGGTTGTTGTTTAAGTAATATTCGAGAATATTACGCTTGCGCTGGAAGATCATGGTGATAAGGGCTGCCCGGATCCACATCCCGTTTCTTACCTGCCGCCAGTAGCCGGCCCGGGGGTCAGCATCGACCGCTACATCTATCTCCATGCGGCGGGGCAGCGGGTGCAAAATCACCGCGTCCGCTTTAAGCATCTGCAGGTGGCGTTCACGCAGGGAATAGCGTTCAATATCGATTTTTGCGCTGGTGTGATCCTCGGCGTCCCACTCATCCTGCAGCCGGGTCATATAGATGGCGTCTACTTCCGGAAGCACCGCCTCAAAATCGCCTGTAATCTCGTAGGAGGTCCCCCGTTTATCCAGGTAATCGAGGATATCCTGGCCGATCTGGAATTCAGGCGGGGCAACAAAATATTGCTTAACCCCTTCATAATTGGTTAAAAGGGCCGCCAGGGAGCGCACGGTGCGGCCGCGCAGCAGATCGCCCACGAAGGCAATGTGCTTGCCGTCGATACCGCCCCGGTGCATAAAGCTGCGCCGCAGGGTATAGACATCCAGGAGAGCCTGGGTAGGGTGCTGATCTTTGCCGGAGCCGGCATTGATTACCGGTACGGGCCGCTCGGTCTGATCCAGCAAGGCGGCAATCTTTTTGGCAAAGTTGGCCCTGGGGTGGCGCATAATAATCAGGTCAAAATATAAGGAAAAAGTACGCACCGTATCTTCTTCCGATTCACCCTTGATCTCGGAAGATGTTTTGGGATCCCGCACCTCGGCGCACTTAATCCCAAGAATCTGGCAGGCGCTGTAGAAAGAAAGAAAAGTGCGGGTAGAAGGCTGGACAAAGTAAAGCATGGCCCGCTTGTGGTTTAAAGTAGAAGCGAGGTATTCGTTTCCAGCCTTGGTGTTGGCGATAAGCCTGATTTTATCGGCCAGGTCGCTTATTTCTTCCAAAAAGTTGCGGTTGAATTGCTGGGCGTCGATACAGTGATACAGCTCTGCCCCATCGTTCATCTCAAGCAGTCATCTCCCTTTAGCGTCAGGTTTTGTCTGTATTATGCCCATGGCGGTCAAGGCTAGACAACACTTCTTCGGTATGGGCCCCCAGCCTGGGCGCCGGCTTATCGATGGTACAGCTGCTGCGCGAAAATTT
>JAKOVL010000157.1 GCA_029782095.1 Bacillota bacterium
TTAGCGATGTCGTTGTTGTCCCTGCTTCAATTGGCTTGCTTAAAAACGGAGCATCAATATCTTCTTCAAAAGTATAGGGTTCGCCAGGTTTAGGCACGTTGTTAACTTCAGCCAGCGCTGCCTCAACGATTGCTTCCTTATCGTAGAAAATCCCAAATACGCTGAAACTGCTTATGGGCTCGCTGATTATCTTTTTATTAACCGTGTCTACTGTTTCCGTGACGTCCTCCCATTCACCGGTTGTATCATTGAAGTGGAAAAGCTTAAGGGCGGATTCAGGGAAGCCTCCCGGCAAAGGAAGGAGATGGGCATAGCTGACTTCCAGTACCACTTCCGAGCCTTCAGGCAGCGGCGGGTCGGCTGTAATGTCCAGGTAGATGCCGGCAGGATCCATGTCGGAAGGAGGCGGGTTGGTGCTAGTATCGTATCTTTCCACGGTTATGACCGTGTTTGTATCGTCACCGGCTTTAACTTTCATCTCTACGCCCTGGGTGGAAAATTCGACTGCCGTTTCTTTTTCTTTCTCAAAGGTGAAGATCTGCCATTCGGTCGGGTTGTCCACCTGGGTGGCGATAAAGGTGATGGTGCCGGTAAAGGCGGCGTTCTGGTACTCGTTGCCGGCTGCGGTGTTGAAGACCACCTTGATGTTGATATCCGCCGTTTCATCCGGGTCTACCGTGACCGGATCGCCGTCGTCATCGGCATAAACAAGGACCTGGTTCAGAAGAGCAGACAAGGGGGCCTCATAAACCTTGCCGCCCTGCATGGTCACCGTAACAACCAGCATGTCGGGAAGGTAGCCGCCCTCGCTTCCCGCACCGTCATTGCCAGGCACGTGACTGTCCTCGGTGATAATGGCGTAGAACTTGAAAGGCAAGGTGCCCGCGTTCTTAATGGTGGCGGTGGCTTCCTCTACATCGCCGGGCTGCATATTTTCAAATTTCATCAGCGCTTCGGCCGGTGTCTCCTCGTCAAGCTCAATGACCAGGGTGCCGGCTTCAAATAAATTGCCAACGATGGCCTGTTCACTGGTAAACCAGGCCATGATGCCGGCGCCAATTAGACCGGCCACCAGCAAAACGGCGATCACAGCCAGAGCCAGCTTTTTGTTATTCATGATTTAACCTCCATTTCTATCGAGCATGATTATGTCAAAAAACAATGCGTCACTCTGCTTAACTATTGTTCCCAGCCGGGATTGTTCACCTGGGTGGCGATGAAGGTAATGGTCCCGCTAAAGCTGGAAGCCTGGTAGTCGTCGCCCGCGCTGGTCAGAAACTTCACCTCAAAAGCAACTTTACCTTCACCATCTTCCGCCGGCAGCGAAACAACGTTGCCATCAGCATCGGCATAAACCAGGTCAGCGCCCAGCAGGTCTGCCAGAGTCCCCTCATAGACCTTCCCTGCTTCCATGCTTACCGTTACCCACAGCTGATCAGGAAGGTAGCCAGGTTCACCCGAAGCGGGCTCAGCCTCATTTTCGCTGATCACTACCTTAAACTTAAAGGGCAGGCTGCCGATGTTTTGCACTGTCACTTCTTCCTTATATACATCGCCGGGCTGCAGGTTATCCAATGCAAACGGCAGTTCGTGCCCCTCTTCAAGGCCGAGCGTCAACGTGCCGGCTTGAAAAATGTTGCCGGAGATTTCCGTCTGGCTGGTAAACCAGGCCATTGTACCACCGCTGACTAAGATTGCTGCCAGGAAAATGACAAAAAGGCTCGCAACGATACGCTTGTTCATGCTTTCTACCCCCTAGAGATATTTTGGTTGTCCACGCCGATTAAAGCAGCAGACGCCCGCCGCCGGAACTCCGGGCGGCATTACCTACACTACCTGGATATGCTTGACCGCTGCTTGAAGTCATCACTCCTTTCAATTTCCAAAAATATGAAAAACTAAAAACTGTCATGCCTGGCGATCTAGACCTGGTAGCCAAATACTTGGGGTACGCCCCCAGTAAGGCGCAACTGGAAAAGGAAGAAAAGCAAAACAGCCATGGTCAGCAGCATCAAGTAGAAGACAGCGTTTCCCAGAACGTGCAAAACGGTGATGATAGGCGATTTCCGGGGTGCGACAGTTGTTAGTAGAACGGTTTGCCCTTCCATAAATTTGCCACTTGCTCCTTGAATTTCTAGACAAAAATGTGCCATCATTAACATCGTCAATACTTTTCAAAGGTTAGTTAATTATAGCAGGGATTTGTCACGTAAAAGTCACAATAAGATGGTTTTATAGACATAATCTATCATTTGTTTCTATTATTTTACTTGAAAGGCAACGACATGAGCGCAGGCGTAAAAAGTAGCAGAAATTACAGAAGCAGCTCCCATGAGCATGGGAATAGGTTGCCCTTACTGGAGGAATCACACGGGGATCTGAATCCTGCGGCTGCAGGGGGCAGCGTACAGCCCCAACGCGGCAATTTCCAGCCGTTTACTTAACAGGTTTTTTCCCCTGGCGAACACTTTTTCTACCAGGGGAAGTTTGCAGCAGGGGCAGGATCATGCAATGCAGCAAACCGGTTGCAGAAGCGCCGCATTCTTTTTGAAAATGTGAAAGGACGCGTTTTGCTACTTTTCTGGCATTGGCAGCGTTCAGGTTGGACAGCAACACCAGGTACTGGTCGTGGTTCCAGCGGCAGACTACATCGCCTTTACGCAGGCAATTTTGCAATACTTTTTCCAGCTCATAGCAGAAATGGTTCAGTTCATTTGCCTTTGCTCTTTCGCTTCCTTTAGGCCTGAAGGAAAACTGGCAGAGGTAGGCCATATAGCCGCTGCGTTCAAGGCGGCGCGATTCCAGGCGGCAAATGGACTGGAATAGGGCCGGCCCGCATAAAAAAGCGCCCCGCACGTTGTCGGGTTCAGTCAGTTTCTGCCTTATGGCATAGAGTGCATCCGCCGTATTGGGTATGTGGTCTTTCGCCGGCAGCAGCAACTGTTCCACATCCAGGAAAGGTTTTACTCCGAGTTCGCGGGTGAAATAGCGATTAATATATTCATAGTGTTCCCGGGCCTGGCTTATTTTCCCTCCCAGGGCCAGGGCTTCGATCTGCCGCAGGTGCAGCTCTTCTTCAAAAGGCACCACCAGCAAGGCGGCGGAGCAAGCCTTTGCCGCGGCATCATAGTTTTGGCTCTCTTTCAGCAGGGAGTAAAGTTCAAGAAAATTTTGGATGTACATGTTGCGGTAGTAAGTGCGCAGGGGGACGACCCAATCGGCCATGCACTCGGGCAGGTAGTCGCCCTGGTAGTTGTCCAGGGCCCGGTAGTAGGTGGCAATGGCGGTGTCGGTTTGACCTTCCCCGGCCAGCCGGCGCGCTTCGGCGCACATTTTTTCAAACTGGACTATATCAAGCCACAGGGGCACCTCTTTATTTATCGAGTAGCATCCCCGGTGGGAGATGATCACAACTTTGTACTCAGAAGAGAGCTCTTCGGCGAAAACACGGCGCAGGCGATAGGTAAGGGTGCGCAGGGCGTGCGCGGGGTCGTCAATTTCCTGTTCCGGCCAAAGCAGTTCAATTAGGGTATCCTGCTGAACGTACTTCTCCCTTTGAGAAATAAGATACTTGAACAGCTCCCACAATTTCCGGGCTCGCTTTGATTTTTCAGAAATAACCTTGCCGTTGTGGCAAACCATAAACCGGCCCAAGGTAAAAAT
>JAKOVL010000161.1 GCA_029782095.1 Bacillota bacterium
CGACCTGCAGCAGGTCGGGGCGGGGGGCAGCGGCTGCGCCTGTTCAGCCCTGGTGGGGCTGGGCCATATCTGGCGGCGTATGAAAGAAGGGGAGCTAAAGCGGGTGCTGCTGGTTTCCACCGGGGCTTTGCACAGCCCCACCACCCTGGCCCAGGGCGAAAACATCCCCACCATCGCCCATGCCGTAGCCTTGGAAATGTAGTGGGGACGGTTCTTGACTTGAGTTTCAAGTTAGGGACGGTTCTTGACTTGAATTTTAACAAATTCAAGTCAAGAACCGTCCCTAGGAAGCTGGAGGTGTGAAAATCCAATGGGCACTTACTTGACCGCATTTATCGTTGGCGGGCTGTTCTGCCTGGTGGGACAACTGCTGTTCGATCTGACCAAGTTTACCCCGGGCCATATCCTTTCTGGGTTCGTGGTTGCAGGAGGCATCCTGGGCAGCCTGGGCCTGTACGACCGCCTGATCCAGTTCGCCGGGGCCGGGGCCAGCCTGCCCATATCCAGCTTTGGCAATGCCCTGGTGAAGGGGGCCATGTCCGAAGCGTCACGCAACGGCATCATCGGTGTGCTCACAGGTATGTTCGAGCTGACCAGCACCGGCATCACCGCGGCCATTATATTTGCTTTTCTAATCGCCGTGTTTTTTAATCCCAGGGGCTAGGGCGACCTGCCCGGACAAGAGAAAGGGGCGCTGCCTTCCATGGCCGGAAATGAAGACCAGGCAAAAATTAGCAGGAAACTTGAAGAGAACCTGGAGTATTTAAAAGAGCGCCTGCAGTTAGGCGAAAGCAATTTTGACATTATCTTAAAAGAGATTACTATCGGCGGCAAAAAAGCGGCACTGCTCTTTTTGGACGGCTTTACCAACAGCGAGGTTTCTTCATTCATTCTCCGCGCCATTCTGAACGTCAAGCGGGAAGAAATCACTCCCGCCCCCCTGGAGAAACTGCTGCGGCAGGTTATTCCTTTTGTCGAAGTAACGCCTGTTAACGACCTGGAAGAGGCTATCCGTGAGGCCCTGGCCGGGCCCATGATCCTGTTCCTGGACGGGGAGAGACAGGCATTATCCATAGATACCCGCGAATACCCGGTCCGCTCTCCCGAAGAACCGGATATTGAAAAGGTAACCCGCGGCTCCCGGGACGGCTTTGTCGAAACCCTGGTCTATAATATTTCCCTGATCCGCCGGCGGATCCGCGACCCTCAGCTGCGGGTGGAGGCGATTAAAGCCGGGCAGCGCTCGGTAACCGACGTGGCGATCATGTATCTTAACGACGTGGCCATGCCTGAAATCGTGGACCAGGTGCGGAAGCGCATTAAAAGTATCGATATTGACGCGCTGCCCATGGCTGAAAAGTCGGTGGAAGAGTTTATTGCCGGATCCTATTGGAACCCTTTTCCTGAAGTGCGCTACACCGAGCGGCCCGATGTGGCCGCAGCCCACCTGGTGGAAGGCCACGTGGTCATTATCGTTGATACATCTCCTTCGGTAATGATTGCGCCGGTAACCTTTTTTCACCACCTGCAGCATGCCGAAGAATTCCGCCATGCAGCCATTATCGGCACTTATATCCGCTGGGTGCGCATGCTGGGTTTCCTTCTTTCCTTCCTTCTAATACCGGTGTGGATTCTAATGGCTGAAGAGCCCCGCTACCTGCCTGAATTTCTTAAATTTATCGGGCCCAAGGAGCAGGCGGCAATCCCGCTGTATGTGCAGTTTTTAATCGCCCACTTCGGCCTGGACCTGGTGCGCATGGCCAGCATCCATACCCCTTCACCGTTTGCTACCGCCCTGGGCCTGGTCGGAGCGCTGCTAATCGGTCAGATCGCCGTAGATGTGGGTTTCTTTGTACCGGAGGTGCTGCTTTATACTGGCCTGGTTGCCCTGGGTATTTTCTCCACGCCGAGCTGGGAGCTGAGCATGGCCAACCGGGTAGTGCTGCTGCTGTTAATTCTAGCCACCGGGATCTTCGGTCTGCCGGGGTTGATCGGCGGCCTTATAGTGGTATTTTTGCGTATTGGCACCACCCGTTCTTTTGGCTTTCCCTACCTATGGCCGCTGGTTCCTTTTAACGCCAAGGCCATGTTAAGCATTTTGGTGCGCCGCCCCATTCCGGTGAGCCGCATCCGGCCCAGCTTCCTTAAGGTTAAAGACGCGGACCGCCGCACGCAAAAGAAGCCATAAGTCCCCGGCCAAAAACATCTAGCCCGAGCCGCCGGGGCAATTTGCTATTGTCCTCCAGTATATCTAGTAATATAAACGGCATCATAAAATCGTATTGGGTTACACGCTAGCAACAGTAAAAGGACAATTAGGGGGATTTAAACAATACCGAGCAGCCCCCAGCTCATGATTTGCCAGATAGTTTTGAAAATAATCAGATTTGCTGCTGCGGTGGAGGTGTGTATTGCTGGAAGCGTAAGGGTAATGGTTGTTGCCTCGCCTTTGTGATATAATCATAAAGGTGCATATTGTTGGAAATCTGCGGCGGTGTTAATTATTTTGACTCTGATAGTCACCCATGATCACGTCGATTTTGATGCCCTGGCCGCGGCCGTGGGGGCATCCAAGCTTTATCCCGGCGGGAAAATTGCCCTGCCGGAGCCTCTGCATGCCAATGTGCAGGCGTTTGTCAACCTGCACCGCGACCTGCTGCCCCTGCGCGAAGCCGGCCGGTCGCCGGCCCCCCCAAGCACGGCGGTAGTCGTGGATACCCGCAAAAAAGCTCGTCTCGGCCCCTACCTGGAAGAGGTGGAACAGGCCAAAAAAATTTATATTTACGATCACCATCCGCCTGGCGATGACGACTTAACGGGTGAAGCGCTGGCAGAAAATGTGGGTGCGGTCACCACGCTGCTGGTGGAGCAGATCCGCCGGAAAGGTATTCCGTTAAACAAGCTGGAAGCAACGCTGATGGTCCTGGGTATTTATGAAGATACCGGCTGCCTCGCCTACAGGTCCACAACCCCCCGGGACGTTGCCGCCGCGGCATATCTCTGGGCTTCAGGCATCCAACCCGATTTAATTCAGGAATACCTGCGCATGCCTTTAACAAGTGCCCAGAAAGCCCTCCTGGAAAAATTAATTCAGGATAGTGAATTTTATCATATTCAGCACCGCCGCCTGCTTTTAAGTACCGCCTCCATGGACGAGTATGTTCGCGGCGCGGCGGGCCTGTTCCGCTACCTGCAGGATTTGGAAGAAGTGGACCTGGCGGTAATCCTGGTGCAGATGGAGCAATCAATCTATTTGGCCGCCCGTTCCCTGGTCGATGACCTGAACCTGGTTGAACTGCTGGGCCCCCTGGGCGTTAAGGGGCACCCCGGGGCTGTTGCGGGTTCGCTTAGAAACAGCTCGCTGGAAGAGGTCAAAGTACAGCTGCTGGAGCTTCTGGAGCAATTTTTGCCTCCGGCGGCCACGGTCAGGCAGGCCGCTTCATCTCCCGTGGAGCTGATTGACAGCAGCTTTACCGTGGCCCAGGCTTCCGATTTTCTCTATGAAAAAGGAATCAGCGGCTGCCCGGTCATGGAAGAGGGCAGGCTGGTGGGAATTATCTCAAGGCGCGACCTGCAAAAAGCGGCGCGCAGCAATCTCACCCATGCTCCGGTCAAAGCGTTCATGCGCCGCCCTGTAGTCACCGTATCGCCCGGCGATTCACTCACTGCAGTGCGGCGCCTGATGGCTGAAAAAAACATCGGCCGCGTTCCCGTGGTGGGAGCGGACGGGAAAATAGAAGGGATCGTCACCCGCTCCGATATTTTACGTGCCCTTTATACCCTGGACAGGCGCAACCCTTCCCTCGCTGATCCCGGAGATATTTTAAAAATCCGCACCCATCCGGAAATCATGCAGGTGGACAACCTGGCCGCCCTTATCGCCGAAAATCTCCCTGCCAGGCTGCAGAGCCTGCTTTTGCTGATCGGGCAGCGGGCTGCCAAGGGAGAGAGCACAGTTTACCTGGTGGGAGGGGTGATCCGCGATCTGCTGTTGGGCTGCCCCGCGCCCCAGGATCTGGATTTTGTGGTCATACCTGATGCCATCGCTTTTGCCCGGGAGCTGCAAAGCTTCCTGGATGGCACCCTTAAAATATTTGAACAGTTCGGCACCGCTTCGCTCTTTTTGAAAGACGGGCTCCGCCTGGACCTGGTCACGGCGCGCAAAGAGTTCTATGCCGCCCCGGCGGCGCTGCCCAGGGTGGAAAGTTCCAGCCTGAAAAATGACCTTTACCGGCGTGATTTTACCATTAATACCCTGGCCTGCTCGCTTATGCCCGATTCGTACGGGCAGCTCTTTGATTTTTTCAATGGCCGGGAAGATTTAAGTCAAGGCATTATCCGCTCCCTTTACAACCTCAGTTTTGTCGATGATCCTTTGCGGATTATCCGGGCGGCCCGCTTTGAAGTACGCTTTGGTTTTACCATTGAAGAAAACACCCTGACCCTGATCGAAAAAGCGGTAAAAAGCAAAGTATTGGAAAAATTGAGCCGCCAGAGGCTTAACCAGGAACTGAGCCTGGTTTACCGGGAGGCCGATCCGCCGCGGGTGCTCAAACGCTTGGCTGAGCTGGGGGCGCTGCCCTCCCTTTATTACCGGCTCCAGCCAACGGTGAAAACCTGGCGGCGCCTCGGCCGCATCCGCGAAGCGCTGCAATGGGCTTCCCTGCGGCAGTGGCGCACCCCCCCGGACCCGGAGCTGGTTTACCTGTGCGGCCTGCTTTACGATTTGGATCCGGAGGCAAGTTCTGCTATAATGAGACGGCTACAGTTTTCGCGGCAGCGGACTGAAGCGGTTTTAAGCAGCTGCCGCACTGTGCCCGAGGTGCTGAAAGAGCTGTGCGGCGAAAAGCTTAGCCACAGCGCTGTCGTGAACCGCCTGGACCCGCTGCCCGGAGAAGCCCTGGTGCTGCTTTACGCTGAAGCGCCAGAGCGGGCGATTAAAGATTATGTGCAGCTTTACCTGGACAGCCTGCAGCATGTGCGGCCCCGCCTGAGAGGCGGTGACTTAAAGCAGCTCGGCCTGGAACCGGGCCCGCTCTATGGAATAATTATGGACAAGTTGCGGGAAGCGATCCTCGATGGCAAGGTGCGCACCCCCGCTGAAGAGCGCGAATTTATTGCCTGGTTTTTGGACCGGCTCATAGGGAAGGAGGGGGCAGGAGATGCTTAGCCTCGATCCGGTAACCATAGCGCTGCGCATCCCGGCTTTGCTAATAGCCATTACCGTGCACGAATTTGCCCATGCACGGGTGGCTTACGCTTACGGGGACGCCACGGCCAAGGCCTACGGACGCATGAATTTAAATCCCATTAATCACCTCGATCCCGTCGGCACCCTGATGATTATCCTGGTCGGTTTCGGCTGGGCCAAACCGGTGCCGATCAATCCTTATAATTTTCGTAATTACCGGGCTGGTCTACGCTGGGTTTCCCTGGCCGGCCCCCTGGCTAATTTTGCCCTTGCCTTTGTCAGCCTGGTTTTGCTCCGAACCCTGGTTATTTCCGGTGTGGGAGGTCTTTTACTCTCCTTTATGGTTGTCATGGTGCAGCTGAACATCCTGCTGGGGATATTCAACCTTATCCCCATTCCACCGCTGGACGGCTCCAAGATCCTTATTTCCCTGGCGCCGCAATCATTTGTCAATTTTTTTCACCAGATCGAACCTTACGCGCCGATCATCTTGCTGATGTTAATCATAACCCGGGCCTTCAACTATATCCTTTTTCCACTTTACGACCTGATTTTAGATTTATTTAATGCGATTATCCGGTTTATCCCGGGCTTATAGCTGAACAGGAGGCGAAGCGATTGAGCGAGCAGAAAATTATTGTCAGCGGCATGCGCCCCAGCGGCCGCCTGCACTTGGGCAACTATATCGGGGCGCTGCAGAACTGGATCCGCCTGCAGGAGGAATACCGCTGCTATTATTTCATTGCCGATTGGCACGCCCTGACTACCGGTTACGAAGAAAGCGAGAAAATCAAGGAAAATTCGCGGGAGATGCTGGTGGACTGGCTTAGCGCCGGCCTGGATCCGGAAAAATCGGTCATCTTCCGCCAGTCGGATATCCTGGAGCACGCCGAGCTGTTTTTGCTTCTGGGGATGATCACCCCCATCTCCTGGCTGGAGCGCTGCCCCACCTTTAAAGAGCAGCTGCGCGAGCTGGAAGGGAGAAACATCAACACTTACGGCTTCCTTGGCTATCCGGCCCTGCAGGCTGCCGATATCCTGGCCTACCGTGCCGCCGCCGTTCCGGTGGGCGAAGACCAGGCGCCGCACCTGGAGTTTACCCGCGAGGTGGCGCGTCGCTTCAATCATCTTTATGGGAAGGTGTTCCCGGAGCCGGAGACGCTTTTGAGCAAATTCACCCTGGTGCCGGGCATTGATAGCCGCAAAATGAGCAAAAGCTACGACAACTATATTGCCATGTCCGCCCCCCCGGAGGAAGTGCTGGAGAAGGTGCGCCTGATGGTAACCGATCCACAGCGGGTGCGGCGCCACGACCCCGGGCGCCCCGAGGTGTGCACAGTTTATCGCTTCCACGAAATTTTCAACCAGCCCGGCGTAGTCGAAGTGGAAGAAGAATGCCGCAGCGCCGGTATAGGCTGCGTCCAGTGTAAAGGCATGCTGGCGGAAAAGCTGGCGGCTTATCTGCAGCCGGTCTTTGAAAAGCGCCGGGAGCTGGAGCAGAAACCGGACTATCTCGACGAAATTATCCATGAAGGCAACAGGCGGGCCCGTGAGACGGCTCGGGCCACCCTGGCAGCGGTGCGAGAGGCGATGGGACTGTGAGCTACACGGTCAGACTGCCGGTATTCGAAGGACCTTTTGACTTGTTGTTCCACCTGATCAAAAAAGCGGAGGTGGATATCTGGGAGGTCTCCATCGCCGAAATTACCGGGCAGTACCTGGCCTACCTGCAGTCAATGAAAGAGTTGAACCTGGATATCGCCAGCGAATTTTTAGTCATGGCGGCGACGCTGCTGCGGCTGAAATCGAAGCTGCTTTTGCCCCGCCAGCCCCGGCCGGCTGAAGATGAAGAAGAGGAAGAGATTTTTGATATTAATTCGCCGGAAGAGCTTTTCAACCGCCTCGAAGAATACCGGCGCTTCAAAGAGGCGGCCAGGTTTCTCAGGGAAAAAGAGCTGGAGCAGCAAAAGATTTTTTTGCGCTCCACCGGCGGGCGCAAGCTGCTGCTAATGGGCCGCCAGCAGACCTTTTATACTTATTGGGAGGGACCCCATATATTGGGGGAAATTATGCGCCGCTTCGCCGAAACCGCCGCCGCCGCAGCGATTACGCCCGTGATCGGCGGGATTGAAGATTTTCCGGTGGAGGAGAAGATGGCCTTTATCTATGACCTGCTGGAGCGCGCCGGTAAAGTTCTTCCCCTGAAAGCTTTCTGGAACGAGAAGGGTGGCGTGTGGGAGCTGATTACCGTCTTTATCGCCGTGCTGGAGCTGGCGCGGCAGCGCAAAATTGTCCTCTACCAGGACAGCCCTTTCGGGCAGATCCTGCTATCAATTTACAGGGAGCGGGAAAGGGAGCAGAAACATGGCGCGTGAGCGGGAGAAAGCCCTGATCGAAGCCATTTTATTTTTAAACGAGGATCCGGTTCGCCTGGAAAAGCTATCCGAAATTCTGGAGCTGCCGCGGGCGGAAACCCGGGAGATCGTGGCCGAACTGCAGCGTGAGTTGGCTGCCGCTTCACGGGGTATCCGTATTTTTGAAGTGGCTGGAGGCTACCAGATGGGTACCGCGCCGGAACTGGCCGGCGATCTGGAGCGGGCCATCGGTGAAGAGGGGGGCGGCAGTATTTCCAATGCGGCCCTGGAAACTTTGGCCATTATCGCCTATAAGCAGCCCGTTACCCGGGCGGAAATTGAGTCCGTGCGCGGTGTTAAATGTGAGCACGTCCTGGAGAGCCTGCTCAAGCGCAGACTGATTCGCATCAGCGGCCGCAAGGAAGGGCCGGGCCGCCCGATGCTGTACAGCACTACCCCTGATTTTCTCAGGTATTTCGGGCTCAAAGAACTTAGAGAGCTCCCCCCCCTGGAAGAAGAGTAACTGTCTGCTGACTACCGGCTGCCGCTATTCCGTTTGCCCAGCCAGTGCCGGGACTCGGCAGTTCCCTCGCCCCTGGTGGGAGAGGGTTAGGGAGAGGGGGCTTTTAGAAGTCAGATGTCGGAGGTTAGAGGTCAGAAAAACCTTTCCCGACTGTCCTGTATCCTTTTTTCTGTCTCCTTACTTTCCTATCGTCTGTCTCCTGCTTCTGCCTCAATCCCCCCCAACCCGGCCCTCCCCCAC
>JAKOVL010000216.1 GCA_029782095.1 Bacillota bacterium
TACGATAGTCAATTCCGCCTTCCAAAACAGCAAAGATCTTTTCCACTACTGAAAGGATTTTAGAGTCTACTAAACGAACTACATCCATGAGGAACCTCAGTCTCCTTCCTAAGGGGATTACATTCTTGCCGAATGCGAGGTTCCTCTTCTATTTCTATATAAAAATTCCCTCCAAAAACCTACAATAACTTTACACTAACGCCCTAAACTTCGGCCAGCTGATGGCGCATAGGATGGAAACAGGTGATCAGCGCCGCTTGAGACCTGCAAAGATTAATTAACAAAAAAGGGACGAGGAGGATTTTTCCCTTGCCCGCAATGGCCCTGCCGCTTCCCTATTCCAGATCATGTTTAAACTGCATGGATTGATGCGTAATCTCCTGCAGGGCTTCGGGATTGTTGATGCGGATATAAGTGCCCTTCATACCCAGCGAACGGGATTCGATTATGCCGGCGCTCTCAAATTTGCGCAGGGCATTGACAATAACAGAGCGGGTAATTCCTAAATTGTCCGCAATTTTACTGGCTACAATGATACTTTCCGTGCCGTCCATGCTCTTAAAAATTTCCTCAATTGCTTCTACCTCTGAATAAGACAGGCTCTCGAAGGCCATAGTCGCCAGCGCCTTGTTTCTGGAGATCTCCTGTTCACGTTCCAGGATTTCTTTGTTTATGGCCAGACCTACGACAACCAACCCCACTTCGGCCAAAATCAGGTCATCATACTCAAATTGGCAGCCGCAGCGCATTAAGATCAGGGTGCCCATTCTCTCTGCGGCCGACAGGAAGGGCAGCGCGGTTACATAGATATTTCCGTGGGAGCAGGGGGGAGCACCGTCTTCTGTTATGTGGCATGAATCGATGCCGCAGGTAAGATTAACCTGGGGTTCATGGGTTAGCATGATCGATTCAAGATTGATATACGGCGGCAGCTCACCTTTTTCGTCAATGTATTCCGGCAAACCGCTGCAAACCCAGCGCTTGCCAAAAGCGCGGCCAAGCAGCCGGCCATCGGCTCCGGTGACAAAAAGGGAACCCTCAATCACCGACGCGAGACTGTCCAGGCTGGAAGCTAGATTAAAAGAATCACCGTCCGTTTCCAGAATAAACCGGCTCAATTTCCTGATTTTCCCTAGCAGCGATTTTTCTTGCATTATGATATACCCCCTTAATATAGTTTATATTACAAAATATTATATATGTCAACAATATTCGCACATATAAGCCTACTTGCCCCCCACGCATCAAGGCTGCTTTATGCTAAGTGGAAGCAGGGGTGTTCTAGAGTGCTGTAAGCAAAATGCCGATGACCACGCCAGCGACCAGCCCCAGGGTGGTGGAATGGCCTGATGACAGGTTGTGGGCGTCGGGAATCAGTTCATCGCCAACGATATAAAGCATCGCACCGGCGGCAAAACCGAGGGACAGACTGAGGAAAAGAGGAGAAATACTGCCTAGTAGGGCACCGATCATGGCACCCAGCCCCATGGGCAGGCCGGCCAGGGCCGTGGCCAGAACTACTCTTCCGTTGTGAAGGCCGCCGATGCATAGCGCCGTAGCCATGGCCACTCCTTCGGGGATATTCTGAACGGTCATGATCACCGCCAGGCCGAGCCCCAGCGCTTCACCGGAAGCATAGCCGGCTCCAATGGCCAGACCTTCGGGGATATTATGCAGGGCGATCCCTATACCCAGCAGAACACCTGCTTTAAGGAACCGGGCCGCATGGCAGTCATCGGAATAGTGGTGGTGGTGGGGAAAATATAAGTCCATGAGGAGAAGCATGATAATACCTAGCAGCAAGCCTGAAACTCCGTAAAGAAAGCCGCCAATCTCGATCGCTTCCGGAAGAAGTTCCATGAAAACAACCACCAGCATTACCCCGGCAGAAAAACCGAGGATGCCGCTTAAAAAACCGGAGGAAGGTTTGCGCAGAAAATAGGTGACCAGGCCGCCGCTGCCGGTGCCGATTACTCCGGCAAGCAAGCCGATTAATGCAACTCTGAGGATAAATGCCGTATCCATTCTTTATTTCCTCTCCTTTTTTGTCACAGCGCTGTAGATTCAACTCCTGTTATTTAATTTGCCTTGCTGCCAAAGATATTCCACACGGCTGTATATCTCTTTGAGCGGCAAACCGGTGCGCAAAGCAATTTCGCGGCAATCATCATATTCAGGCGCCACATGCTGCGGCCGGCTGCCTTCTGTACCTGGAGCAATTTTTAGCCGCACCGGCCCCCATTCTGTCTGCACTGTCTGGACTGACCGGGGGCGCATCCATTTGCTGCCTTCAAAAATGCGCACGCCCAGAGTCGATGTTTCCGCAAACATGATTTCCATTAACGAATCAAGTCTGCTTGGGGCTGCAAGCACCGCCACTTTTACAGCGGGACGATTCTTTTTCATCTGAATGGGGGTGAAATAAACATCCAGGGCCCCTGCCTCCAGTAATTTCTCCATCAGGTATCCGTATATTTCCGGGTTGAGATCATCAATATTGGACTCCATCTCCACCACCCGCTCAATTGGCCCGGGAGCAGCATGGTTAAGGGTGCCGGCAATAACCCGCAAAAAATTGGGATACCCGGGATCGTGCTTGCCGGCGCCGTAGCCCACCGTCTCCACCGTCAGGGGCGGCAGGGGGCCGAAGCCATCGGCCAGGGTTGTTAGGATAGCAGCGCCGGTAGGTGTAACCAGCTCCCAGGTGGCATCAACACCATAGAGCGGTACCCGCCTCTTCTGGAGGAGCTTGAAGACGGCCGGACCCGGGAGAGGGATGAGGCCGTGCGCTGTTTGAACGGTGCCTCTACCCAGGGGCAAAGGAGAGCAGTAAAGGGAGTTGATGTTTAATAAATAAAGGGCGGCAACGCTGCCGACAATATCGATAATGGCATCTACAGCGCCCACTTCATGAAAGTGCACTTTATCGACCGTGGTCCCATGGACCGCCGCTTCGGCTTCCGCCAAATTGCGGAAAATGGCCAGGCTTTTTTCTTTGATCGCCGGGGGTATGGTGCTGCTGTTGATTATCCGTGCGATCTCAGCCAGGCCGCGGTGCTCACTGCTCTGCTCCGCCAGCACCGCCAAGTCAGTGCCGCAAAGAGCGTGCCGTTTTACCTTGCTCACTTCCAGGCGCCACCCCGGCAAATCGAGGCCCTTTAGCAGCCGCTCCAACTCTTGCTGCGGAACACCGCAGTCCAGCAATGCCCCCAGGATCATATCGCCGCTGGCGCCGCTGTAACAATCAAAATAGATGGTTCTTTGACCATTGGGACTGCTGGAAGTACTCACGGACTGTGTCCCTCCAGGCCGATCCTGTTAATCAGGGCAGCAGTGTATCCCGCTCCAAACCCGTTGTCTATATTCACCACCGCCACTCCGGCGGCACAGCTGTTCAACATGGTTAGCAGGGAGGCCAGGCCCTGGAAATGGGCTCCATAACCAACACTGGTGGGCACGGCAATAATCGGGCAGGCTGCCATCCCGCCAACTACGCTGGCCAGCGCTCCTTCCATGCCGGCCACCACCACCAGAACACGGGCTTTAGATATTCTGTCCCAGCTGTCAAAAAGGCGGTGTATGCCGGCCACACCGACATCGTAGACGCGGTTGACGCGGCCACCCATCAACTCCGCCGTGAGGGCCGCCTCTTCAGCCACGGGCAGATCAGCCGTTCCCGCAGAGATAACTCCGATATTCCCGGCGGGCTCAAGCTTCTCTGTGCCGCGAATGATAATGGCCCGGGCAACCGCGTTGTATTCAGCCCCGGGCAGCTCCCTGCGCACAGCCTTATAAACTTCAGGCGCCGCCCGGGTAGCCAGAACATTGGCGCCGGTGGAGGCCAGGCGCCTGGCAATTTCCACGATCTGCACCGCAGTCTTGCCGGGGCAGAATATTACTTCGGGAAAGCCCTTGCGCAGGGCCCGGTGATGATCTACTTTGGCAAAGCCCAGGTCCTCGTAAGGCAGTGCACGGAGGCGTTCCAGGGCTTGCTCCACCGAAAGGGCGCCTTGCTGCACCCGGGTCAGCAGATCGACCAGTTTGTCCTGGTTAATGGCGACTTTACCCCTTTCAGTAAAAAATTTTAAACCGAATAATATTATAGCATAATTGCACCCGGCGGCTCAGTTTTCAGCAAAAAAGCGGCCGCCTTAATCAACCCTGTACCTTCAGGGCCTGGCATCCAAAATCATGACAGTGGTCAAATGGTCCAGCGGGATCAGCCGGCAATACCTGCCGGCAAAACAATGCTCTTTTATCTCCGGCAGGGCAAGGGAAAACAGGTATTGCTGCCGAATATTGCCCTAACCATATCAAGAAAGGGGAAGAATCTATTGCTGATCGCTTATGCGGGCAAGAAACCTCAGATTGGCCCCAATGTTTTTATAGCCCCCACGGCCACCCTCATCGGCGATGTTATTGTCGAGGAAGGAGCCAGCATCTGGTTCGGGGCGGTGCTGCGCGGCGACCTGGGGCGCATTATCGTCGGCAAGGGCGCCAGCATCCAGGACAACGTGGTTGTACACGTAATGCCCGATTGCGAAACCGTGATCGGCAACAACGTTACTGTAGCCCACGGTGCCGTGTTGCATGGCTGCCTGATTAAAGAAGGAGCGATCATCGGCATGGGGGCGGTGTTGCAGGATTTCTGCGAAATCGGCGCACAGGCCATGGTCGCCGCCGGCAGCGTGGTTACAGATGGAACCAGGATTCCCGACCGCCATCTCGCTGCAGGAGCGCCTGCCACCGTGCGGAAAGAAATCGACGGCACCTCATTGATGTGGGTGGCTTCCAGCGCCGCCGCCTACCGGGAGCTGGCGCAAAGCTACCTGGAGCAGGGGCTCGGGCACAGTCTTTGACTATCCCGGCAGCTGCGAATAAAGAGTGCGTCCGCAGCAGCAATGGAGCCGTCCCGGCCAATAATGAGGGGGTTGATTTCCATCTCTTTGAATTGATGGCGCAGCTCCCAGGCCAGATGGGAAAAGCTGGAGATGATCTCCGCCAATTGCTTTAAATCCACAGGCCCGGCGCCTCGATAACCCTGTAGAAGCGGGGCGCTCTTCAACTCACCGGCCATCTCCAGGGCCTGGCTGGGGCTGACCGGCGCCGGGCGAATTGATTTATCCTGAAACAGTTCCACCAGTATGCCGCCGGGACTGACCACCAAAAGCGGTCCGAACACGTCATCAAAACGCACTCCTACCAGCAGCTCCGTTTGCACCGGCAGCATCTCTTCTACCAGGAAGCCATCGGGGATAAGTGCGGGTTCTATTTCCTGGAGACGCTTCCGCATCTGGGACCAGGCAGCCCGCAGCTGGACCTCGTCAGTTAATCCCAAGGCCACACCTCCGGCTTCGGTTTTGTGTGAAATGGCCCTGGACACAACCTTAAGCACTACCGGGTAGCCGATCACACGGGCTGCTTCAGCCGCTTCGTCCACCGTTTCGACCATGGCCCCACGGGGGACCGGCAATCCCCATGCTTTCAGGATCTCCTTTGATTCAACTTCAGTCAGTTCCATTTTTTCATGCGGCAAAGCAACGGCCGCCTTTACCTGCGGCGAAAGAGCGGTTGCCCTATCTTCCCTTGCCTGAACCGGCTGTGCACGGCTGTTTAAAAATGCGGCGTAGCGCCACAGAGATGCGGCAGCGGCAATCCCCTCCCTTGCTTCTCTATAGAAAAAAAGTCCTTTTTCCTGTAATTTCAACCTGGTTTCCTCGTTGCACCCAGGCCAGATCAGTATTACCGGCTTGTCTGTTCTCGAAATAAGGCGCTCCAGCATGATCACAGCCCTGGTGCCGAAATGTCGCCAGAAAGCGGTGGCAAAAACAAGGATGTCCACACCGGGGTCGGCCAGTAAAACTTTCAGGGAGGCCTCTATACCATCTAAATTTGAAACCATTGCCGCCGTAGCATCCAGGGGATTGCGCACAGTAGCAATGGAAGGAAGCAAGCGCCGCAACTCTCTCTTCGTTTTGTCCTCGAAACGGGCCAGTTGCAGGCCCGCGGCGGAACATAGATCTGCAGTGAGGACACCCATTCCACCTGACAGGGCGAATACGCCTACCCGGTTTCCCTTAGGCAGCCGCCCGGAGGCAAAGGCTTTCAACAGGGAAATCATTTCTGTCATGGTTGAGACCGGCAGCACCCCTTCCTGCCTAAAGACAGCCTGGTAGGCCTCCCGGGAGCCGGCCAGGGCGCCGGTGTGAGAAGAGATTGCCTCAATGGCCTCCCTTGAATCGCCTGCTTTTAAAAGGATCACCGGTTTGCCCGCTTCAGCAGCCTCCCTGAACGAGCGGCGCAGCCGGCTGCCGTCAACAGCACCTTCCAGGTAGCCCCCGATTACTTTTACTGCAGGCTCCCGGACTAAAAATGAAATAATCGAGGCAAAATCAAGGCCAGCCTCGTTGCCGGTGTTAATCATATATGATATGCCGATATGTTCTAGATCTGCCAGGTATAGGGCCAGAACCCCCAGGCCGCCGCTCTGGGCCACAATGGCGACGGGCCCTTGGCGCAGTTCACCGCTGTCCACCGCCAGCGAAAAAGCAGCTGCTGCCGGCAGCAGAGCGTTGACAAAGCCGATGCAGTTCGGACCGAGCAGGTTAAGGCCATAGCGCTGCACCAGTTCCCTCAATTCCGCCTGCAGCGCGGCGCCCTCTGCACCCAGCTCGGCGAAGCCAGCGCTAATCACTACGATATTATGTAAACTTAAAGCGGCGCAGCTCCGCACTGCTTCCGGTACCTGTTTGGCCGCCAGAGCAATTACCACCAGATCAACCGGGTATTTTATCTCCGCCAGGTTGCTGTAGCAGGCCAGGCCCTGTATCTCTTTACGGCCGGGGTTAACCGGGAAAATACGGCCTGGAAATTGAAAATGCCGCAGCAACTCAATGATCTTTCCACCCGGTTTGTTTGAGTCGGCGGAGGCGCCGACAACGGCTATACTGCTGGGGTTGAAAAAACCGTGTAAATCCGGCTTGTGGTGAACCTCTGAAGCCATGGGAACCTCCTGCACGATTTTTTGATAAAATTCGCCTGCTTTAGGTAAAATCCTTTTAAAATGCCAGGCACTTTAAGTTATTGGACAGGCTTGTTTCCCGTGGAACACGGAACTGGATCCGGCCTCCAAAATGGGCTGTTCACTAGGGCAGTCCGGCATTTTTCACGCAGATCGGGATAGCGAAGTGCCAGTTCATCAATCACTGCGGCCATTTCACTTCGCTTGGTTTTACCGCCCACGGGACAGGGATTTTTAATTACCGGCCATTTTTCCCGGCGAGCCAGGGCGGCCAGGGTTTTTTCAGGCAGCAGCACCAGGGGGCGGATTTGAGTGAGACCGGTGCGATCAAGAAAGGTTGTTGGCTTGAAAGTATTCATCTGGCCGGTGAAAAGAAGGTTCATGAAAAAAGTCTGCATGGCATCATCCAGGTGATGCCCCAGGGCCACTTTGTTTGCGCCGAGCTTTAAGGCTGCCTGGTGCAAGGCTCCCCGGCGCATATTGGCGCATAGGGCGCAGGGGTTCTTTTCTTTGCGCCTTTCAAAAACAACACGGGCAATGAAAGTTTTCTCAATGTGCAGCGGCACAGCCATCTGCTCGGCAAAGCGGTATAAAAGGGCAGGGTCGTCGGTCCAGCCCAGGTCCACGTGCACGGCCTTTAGCGTAAAAGGCACCGGCGAATGCTTTTGAAAGAGCTTTAGGATATAAAGGAGGGCGCAGCTGTCCTTGCCCCCAGAAAACGCGACCACAACAGTGTCGCCGTCCTCGATCATGCGGTAGCGGTAAATCGTTTGCTTGACCGTGGTTAAGAACCATTTCCCATCACTTCGTCCCAAAGCTGGCCGCCTCCCAAATTTAAAACTGACTGGTGAATGGACCAGAATAATTAAGTTGGATTATATCAGTTTTTGCAACTTTTTTCGATAGTTGGACGAAAACCGCAGACTTTTGCGACGGATGCGAATATTCCCCATACAAAAACATTTTTCGCCTACCCTTAGCCGGCCCTATGAAAAAACAATTTTTTGTCATAACAGGGCAGCCCGTTTCGACATAATCATTACGTGGATTTAATAATATCTCTACCAAAGACAATAATGCTTTAATATTTTTATGATAATATAACCGGGAGGATAATAATAGTGCATTAGGATGGAAAAAGGAAGGTGACACCGATGACCGGCAGCCTGGAGAAAAGGGTAAAGAGAAAAAAGTTCAAAAAAAGCTTGACTGTTATAATCATTTTCATTATTTGCCTGGGCGCATTTACAGCGGGCTATATTGCCACTACCACCGGATTTGACCAAAAAGCAGTGGAAGCATTCCGGCTGTGGTTTGGCCAAGGGGAAAATACCGTGGCCCCACCGGGTGAAGAAGAGACGGAAGAAGATCCACAGGAACCGGAAGAGACACCTGTGGCAGAGCCACCAGGGGAGGAACCGCCGGAAGAAGAATTGGAAGAGGAGCCCGAGCCTGATCCGGGCAGCAACAGCGGCGATCCGGTAATTTATGTTGGCCAGGTGTTGATCATACCGTCTGCAGAAGGAGGGGGCCAGACCGCGGCCCAGGTTATTCACAGCGGCACCCTGTCCTCATCCACCAAGAAAATTGCGCTCACTTTTGATTCGGGCTGGCTCTTTGAGCAAACCATACCCCTGCTCAATGTGCTTGATCAGTATAACGTCACCGCAACATTTTTCCCCCGGGCCCTCTGGGTAAAAGATCACCCCGATCTGGCCAGGGAAATTGTCAAAAGGGGGCATAGCATGGGCAACCACTCCCTGACCCACCCGCACATGAAAGAGCTGTCAGCCCAGCAGATGCGCCATGAAATGCAGGAATCAACACGAATTATTCAGGAAGTTACCGGGGTAAGGCCTTTCCTGTTCCGCCCGCCCTACGGTGAGTATAACCAGCTGCTGCTGGAAATCCTGGCTGAGAACGGTTATCCCTATTCCATTATGTGGACGGTGGATACTCTGGACTGGGCCGCCGGTACGACCATGAATGTAGGCGGCACCCCCACCTATATTGATGTGGATTTTATCGTTAACCGCGTCTTGAACAATGCCTCTGACAGGGGGATTATATTGATGCATATCGGCGGAGCTGATACGGTGCAGGCGCTGCCGCGGATTATCGAAGGGCTGCGCGGCAAGGGCTACCAGCTGGTTACTGTAGATGAAATGCTGCCGCCCCCGGGAACAGGCACCCTTACGCATACCGTAAAAAGCGGTGAAACGCTATTCAGCATTGCTCAACGCTACGGAGTCAGCGTACAGCAGATCATTGAAAAAAATAATTTGTAACCTCGCTTCAAATACTCTGGGGCTGTCCCAAAAGGGGCAGCCCCTTTACCATTTTGTTGTACACAAATAATCGGCACTATTGGAGTATGATCCCCGCTTTTTATCCTGCCGTATTGAAAAGCACAACCTGGTCCAAGGGATCAAACCATTCAAGTCAAGAACCGTCCCCACTTGAAAACTGGCAAAGCAGCTACCCCGCCAATGAGGGCATTCAGCAGCTGGGGCAGGGCCAGGGCTTCCGCTGCGGGTGGGGGTATTTCCAGCAGGAAGCGGGCTGCGCCTGCAATCACGGCGAATTTAAGCAGCGCACCCAGAACCAGCCCTGGCAGCGCTCCAAGAATCAGCCTTAACGATGACCCTGTCTTAAACAAGCGGCGGCCCAGGCCGAACGAAAGGCAAAACAAGGCATTGCCGGCCATGATAAAGGGGATTGCCGGGCCCAGGAGAGGCGGAATTACCCCCAGCAGCAGGGCTGCCCCCGGTGTGATCAGACCGATCATGGCGCCGCCTGCGGGGCCGATCAGCGCCGTGGAGAGAATGAGCATGAAATTGACCAGGGGCCCGGTGAAAGGAGTAGGCAGGCGCAGGCTCTGCACGGCCAGGGTTAAGGCCAGCAGCAGGGCGGTCCGGGTTAATCGCTTCAACGGGGCGTGGTCAGCCATCGTTCACCTCCTCATGTTATGTTAACTTAAATCCCTGCGGACAAGGCCCCAAGGAGCGCGCTCTTTTTTAACATTATATGAAGCGGAGCAGATTTCATGACCGGAAAGGCAAAATCAGGCTGTTATTTCCATGTATGCTTTATTCGACCGGGAGTAGGCTAGAGATGATTCTAAAAAAGGGGGCATCCACCAGGTGGCGGTTAAAACAGCCCGGGAGAAAGAGCTATACCATCAATTAACTTTGGCCCTGGAGAAATACAAGGGCAAGTCCGGCGTGCTCATCGCCGCCCTGCAGGAAGCCCAGCAAATATTCGGCTACCTGCCCCGCAAGGTTATGATCCATGTGGCCAACGAGCTAACCATTCCCCTTGCTGAAGTATACAGTGTGGTCAGCTTTTATTCACTTTTTTCCACCGTGCCGACGGGGCTGCATCGCCTTGAAGTATGCATGGGCACCGCCTGTTATGTGCGCGGTGCGGAGAAGCTGCTCCAGGGACTGCAAGATAAGCTGGGTCTAAAAGCCGGCGAAGTATCCGCGGACGGCCGCTTCAGCATCGCCACCACGCGCTGTGTCGGGGCCTGCGGCGCCGCGCCGGTAATCAAGGTGGGCGATGATCTGCACGGCGGCATGAATGAAGAGGGTCTCGCCAGGCTCATAAAGGAGTTGAAGCAGTGACCACATTACTGGAAGAGCTGGAGCAGGAACGAATACGGCCCGAAACCGAACACCGCCTCTTGCTTTGCGGCGGCATCCCCTGCACCTCTCTCGGCTGCAAGAAAGTAAAGGAGGCCCTGGAGGGGGAGTTGCAAAAACAGGGAGTCGCAGGAGAGGTGCCACTGGAAGTTGTGGGCTGCATCGGTGACTGCAGCATGGGGCCGGCTGTGATCGTTTATCCTGAGGGCATTATCTACCAGAAGCTTAAACCGGAAGACGCCCGCACCATTGTCCGGGAACATCTCATCAATGGCCGCGTGGTCGAATCTCTTTTGCACCGGGACCCGCAAAGCGAAGAGATCTTGCGCCAAAGAGAGCAGCTGCCTTTTTACCGGGGCCAGACCCGGCTGGTGCTGCGCAACTGCGGTGTGATCTCACCCCACATTGACGATTACCTCAAATACAGGGGCTATGCCGCCCTGGCCCGGGCCCTGGCGGAGCTGACCCCAGAGCAGGTCATCGAAGAGGTCAAAATTTCCGGCCTGCGGGGGCGGGGAGGCGGCGGCTTTCCCACCGGGCGAAAGTGGGAAATGATGCGCGCCTCCCCCGGGGAAGAAAAATATATTATCTGCAATGCCGATGAAGGGGATCCCGGCGCCTTCATGGATCGCAACCTCCTCGAAGGGGATCCGCACAGTGTGATCGAGGGGATGATCATCGCCGGGTACGCCACCGGCGCCGGGCAGGGTTATATTTATGTGCGGGCCGAGTACCCCATCGCTGTGCGCCGCGCCCAGGAGGCCATCGCGCAGGCCCGGGAAAAAAAATTCCTGGGTGAAAATATCCTGGAAAAAGGTTTTAGCTTTAATATCGAAATCCGTACCGGCGCCGGCGCCTTTGTCTGCGGCGAGGAAACAGCCCTCATCTCTTCCCTCCACGGCACCCGCGGGGACCCCAACCCCCGCCCTCCCTTCCCGGTCCAAAAGGGACTCTGGGGCAAGCCGACGCTGATCAACAACGTGGAGACCCTGGCCAATATCCCGTTAATTGTGCTGCACGGCGGATCCCGCTTTGCCGAACTGGGCCGGGAGGGGGCCAGCGGCACCAAGGTTTTTGCCCTGGCCGGCAAGATCAACCGCGCCGGCCTGGTGGAGGTGCCCCTGGGCACCCCCCTGCGGACAATTATCTTTGACATTGGCGGCGGCATCCCGGGAAACAAAAAATTTAAAGCCGCCCAAACGGGCGGGCCCTCCGGCGGCTGCCTGGGGCCGGAACATCTGGATCTTCCGGTGGACTACCAGAGCCTGCAGGATGCCGGCTCCATGATTGGCTCGGGCGGCCTGATTATCATGGACGAGGACACCTGCATGGTCGATATCGCGCGCTTTTACATGGATTTTATCCAGGATGAATCCTGCGGCAAGTGCACCCCCTGCCGCATTGGAACCAAACGCATGCTCGAAATACTGGAGAAAATCACCGCCGGAAAGGGCGAAGAGCGGGACCTGGAAACGATTGAGCAGCTGGCCTTGCTCTTGAAAAATGGTTCCCTGTGCGGCCTGGGCCGCTCGGCGCCAAACCCGGTTTTAAGCACCCTGCACCGGTTCCGGGAGGAATACCTGGCCCATATCCGCGATCATGTCTGCCCCGCCGGGGTTTGCCGCAGCTTAACCAGGCTGCGCATCCTTGAAGATAAGTGCCGCTCCTGCGGCATCTGCGCCCGCATCTGCCCCGCCGCGGCCATTTCCGGGGCCAGGGGGGAGCCCTACGTCATCGACCCGGAAAAGTGCTCGGACTGCCTGCGCTGCCTGGAAGAATGCCCCTTTGAGGCCATCAGCCGGGGAGGTGAACGGGTTGCCGCGCCTCTGGATTGACGGCCAGGAGCTGGAAGTGGAGCAGGGGGTTACCGTCCTGGAAGCAGCGCGCAAAATCGGTATTGATATCCCCACCCTCTGCTACCTTAAAGATTTGAACGCTCCCGCTTCCTGCCGGGTCTGCCTGGTCCAGGTGGAGGGGAGACCGACCATGGATCCGGCCTGCGTCCTGGAAGCGCAGGAAGATATGCGCGTGCTGACCCATACCCCGGAAGTGTTGGCCGCGCGCAAGCAGATGGTGGAGCTGCTGCTTTCGGATCATCCCTTTGAATGCCTCACCTGCGAGCGGAACCTCAATTGCGAGCTGCAGCGCCTGGCCAAGCGTTTCGGCATCCGGGACCTCCGCCTGGAGGGAAACCGCAACCATTTCCCCATCGACGATCTTTCCCCGTCGGTGGTGCGCGAACCGGATAAATGCATCCGCTGCCGCCGCTGCATCTCCATCTGCGAATACCAGCAGGCTGTGGGCATCTACCGCATGATCGAGCGCTCCTTTAAGGCCGTGGCCGGGCCGGCATTTAACGGCTCCTTGATGGAAACACCGTGCATCTACTGCGGCCAGTGCATCACCGTCTGCCCCACCGGGGCGCTGCGCGAGCAGGATTCCACCGCCCGGGTATGGGAAGCACTGCAAGACCCTGATCTGCATGTCATCGTGCAGACAGCGCCGGCCGTCCGCTCCACCATCGGCGAAGAGTTCGGCTACCCTGTCGGTACCGATGTCACCGGCAAAATGGTGGCGGCGCTGAGACGGCTCGGGTTCGACCGCGTTTTTGATGACTGTTTCGGCGCCGACGTTACCATCATGGAAGAAGCCAGGGAGCTGGCGGAGCGCCTGGAGCGGGGCGGCCCTTTCCCCCAGTTTACCTCGTGCTGCCCCAGCTGGGTCCGCTTCTGTGAAAGCTTCTACCCCGACCTCATGGACAACCTTTCCGCAGTGAAATCGCCCCAGCAAATCTTTGGGGCCCTGGCCAAGACCTATTACGCCCGGGAAGCGGGGATTGACCCGGCTCGTATTTTCGTAGTCTCGATCATGCCCTGCGTCTCCAAGAAATACGAACTGCTGCGCCCGGAGATGAACGCCAGCGGCTTTCGCGATGTGGACGCGGAGCTGTCCACCCGCGAGTTCGCCCAAATGCTTTTCCAGGCGGGGATTGATCTGCGCAAAATGCCCGACGAAGCATACGATTCGCCCATGGGCTACGCCAGCGGAGCCGGCGTGATTTTCGGATCCACCGGCGGGGTCATGGAGGCGGCGCTGCGCACGGTTTACGAAATGCTCACCGGCGAAGAGCTCGAGCAGGTCGAGTTCCCCGAAGTACGCTCGGAAGAGTACAAGGATGCGGAGATCCAGATGGGCAAATATCGCCTCAAAGCGGCGGTGGCCCGGGGCACCGGGGAGGCGCGGCGCCTCATCGAGGCGGTACTGAAGGGCGAAAAGGAGTACCATTTTGTGGAAGTGATGGCCTGCCCGGCCGGATGCGTCGGCGGCGGCGGACAGCCCATCTACATTGAAACCAACGACTGGAACGAGCAGGTGGCGCACCGCTCCCGGCGCGCCGGCGGCCTTTACGAGCAGGATCGGCGCAAAGAATTCCGCAAGTCCCATACCAACCCGTCGGTGTTAAAACTATACCAGGACTTTCTCGGCCACCCGGGCAGCGAATTGGCCCGCCGGCTGCTGCACACCAGCTATGTTTCACGGAAACTCTACGCTCCGGAGCCGCTGCCGCAGAAGGAACACAAGCAGAAAGTGCAGCCACTGTAAACTGGGGGGCTGTTCCAAAAAGGGCAGCCCCTTTACCCCATTTTTTGTTGTACACAAATAATTGGCCATATGCTAGAATTGGCAAAGAACAAACTTAAGGGGGCCGTCCCAAATGACTTTTGGGACAGCCCCCCGTTTTTCCAATTGGCGCTTATCTAAAAGGATTTACACAGGTGACGGTTTTTCGACACCGGGGAAACCGGGCATGCCGGCACCTTTTGCCGCCCCCAGCTTCCCTCTCCACGCCATGGCTATTTCAACTTTTCAGCCTTAACTTCGTAGAAATTCCGGTCATAGCGTAAACAGGCCTGCGCCTCTGCAGGTATTAAAGGCTTATTGTGAACAATCATCGAGGTAATATTTGCCCCCACCCCGGGACCGAGCATAAATCCCTGACCGCACATGCCCACAGCCAGGATCAAACCCTCCAGGCCCGGAGCATAATCAATAATGGGTATGCCGTCAGGGGTCATGGGGTAGCAGCCGCGCCAAACTCTCCGGACAAGCAAGTTTTTCAGCCGCGGTAAAAGGGAAACCATGCGGCTGGCCAACACCGGCAAAAACTCTGACAGTGATTCTCTATTCGTGCCCAGGAATAGCTCCTTTGGTGTATAACAGAAAATGATCTGGCCTTCCTTGTTTTGACCAAAATAAAAGTTGGCTGTTTTACCTTCCGGGCCCGGGCGCAAGTCCACGACCAAGGGGGCCAGGAAGGGGGCAATGGGGGCGGAAATGCCCGCCTCATGGGAATCGGGCTGTACAGGAATATCAAATCCGAGCAGAGAAGAGTGCTCGGCTGCGTCTGATCCCGCAGCCAGGACAACCCACCTGGCGGCATAGCGGCCTTTAGTGGTTACCACCCCGGTGATGGCATCCCCGGAACGGAGATAACCGGTCACTCTTTCATTGAAGCGGTAAACGGCGCCGTGCTTGATGGCTTCCCTTTGAAAAGCAAGGGGAGCCAGGATCGAGGAGACCTGCCCGTCTTCCGGCGAATAAGTGCCCCCGCGAAGCCCTTCAGCGTTGATCCCAGGGATCAGCTCCTTGATTTCATCCGGTCCAACCCAATCGATGTTTAGGCCGTGTTTCTTCTGGTAAGGCAGGAGCTCTTTTAGGGCTTTTTCGGTACCTTCATCATAGACCGGGAAGCAGTAGCCGCCCGGTTTCCAGCCGATATCGAAGCCGTACTTATCTTTCCAGGTCGAAAAAATCTTAAGGCTTTCCATGCAAAGGCTGATTTTGCCAGGGTCAGAGTGGGTCGCCCTGACACCGCCGATAGCCGCCTTGTTGTCTCCCTGGCCGGCGGCAGGCCGCCGGTCTAAAACTAAAACTTTCAAGCCGGCCTGGGCCAGGCTGCAAGCAGTCGGATTGCCGACGCTTCCCGCGCCCACTACGATGACGTCATATACCGGAACCGGTGCCATCATTTACTCTCCCCTTTCTCTTCAGCCACAAAATCCCCCAGGTGCACTTCAGCCACCAGGGGCCTGTGCGTCGGCAGGGTTACTTCGGAAAGGGGAACCCCTTCTTCCTTGAAAATCCGTAAAATCAATTCGGTGCAGGTTTTACCGTTACAGGCGCCCAAACCGGTGCGCAGCAAAGCTTTAAGCTGGTTCATATCTCGTACTCCTGCCCTTATTTCACGCACGATTTCACTCTTTCTGACCCGCTCGCAGCGGCAGACAATGGGATCTTCCTCCGCGTCGCCGGAAAGAGCCGCCAGGGGCACACCTTCTTCAACCTCCCGTATCCTGAAGCCGGCCACCTTGAGCCTATCCTCGTAGGGGACCTCCAGCAGGAGCAGGCGACGCTTATCCTGCTTTTCCCGGTCTTTGTAGGCGACGACCCGGCCTTTGCCGACCGGATTGCCTTCCATATCCGTGGTGACAACTTCCTGCCCCAGGGGGATGGCCTCATCGTTAAATTCGAAGGGAAGCATCAATAAGCCTTTCTTTTTATCCGGATCATAATCATTAATCACCAGGGTTATGGCCAGGCCGGGGCAGACCAGGACACACCGCCCGCAGCCGATGCATTCACCGGCAAAGCGGGGTAAAGAAAGGATCGAACCCTCCATGGTGATACAGTTCTGCGGGCACGCTTCAGTGCAGGGGTTGCAGGGTATTTCCTGCATGCAGCGGATCAGGGGGAATACCGGGGCCTCCCTTTCTTCCGGGATAAAGGGCTTGCTTTCGCCCGGCCGGTGTTTAAGGAGGGTGCCAAAGGCTTCCCAATCACCGGGAATCGGCAGGTCTATACCCAGGTCCTGCGCCATTTTGCGCCCGGTGATCTTGCCTGAGAAGATCGCCGCAGAAGCTTCCGCTATCTCTTCGGCATCACCGGCTGCATAGGTCTTGATGCCGTATTCTTTTGCTTTTTCCAGCAATTCGTTAACCGGGCTTAAGCCCACGGCAACCAGGACCGTATCCACCTCAAAGCTGCGTTCAGTTCCCGGCACAGGCTTAAAATGATCATCCACGGCGGCAATAACGATCCGCTCCACCTTTTCTTTTCCTTCGACGCGCAGCACGGTATGCGATGTCCACACCGGGACCCCAAGGCGCTTAATTTTGTCTTCGTGAACCTTGTAGCCGCCGCAGCGCGGCAAGGCCTCTACCAGGCCCACCACGTCGATGCCGGCCTGAAGGGCATGGTAAGCGCCGATCAGGCCCACATTGCCCCCGCCAATAATAAACAGCCTCTCCGCGCAGCGCACCAGATCCCGGTTGGCCAGCGTCTGGAAAGCGCCGGCGCCGTAAACCCCGGGCAGGTCGCAGCCGGGGAAGGTGAGGGTTTTTTCCCGTGCACCGGTGGCGAAAAGAACCTGTTTGGGTCTGACCAGCCGGTAAGCGCCATTTTTGGAAACACCAAAGACCCCGTCGTTGAAAACGCCGATCACGGTAGCATTTAGCCAGGTTTTCACCGAGGGCAGCTTCTCCAGGCGCTCCGCCAGGATGCGGCCAATTTGGACGCCCCGGGTGCCGGCGTAGCAGCCGGTTACAGAACCAAAGAAGTTATGGGTCTGCAGGCTCAACTTGCCGCCCAGTTCCTGCTTGTCATCGACCAGGAGCACCTCCACACCGACGCTGCCCAGCTCTACGGCCGCGCATATGCCAGCCGGGCCGCCGCCCACAATTAAAACATCAACCACTGTTTCCGGCGGCTCTACACGCAGTTTTTCCATGGGGGCATCATCGGTCAGGGCCGGCAGGGCTTCCATGCTCTGGACCTGCATACCCTCTTTTACCGGAGTCATGCATGCTTTAACCGGTTTGCCGTCGGCAAGGACCATGCACTGTGAGCATTGCCCGTTGGCGCAGAAGATCCCCTGGGCGGCGCCGTCTTTGTGGTGGTGGCCAAAGACGGCAATACCGGCAGCATAGAGGGCCGAGGATATGACCTCGCCTTCAAAGGCGGTAAGTTCCTGACCATTGAACATAAACTTGAGTTTCGGGCGCGCCTGGGGCTGTAAAATGGGGTGGGCGGTCACCCGGTAAGGCTCCCTCTCCATTTGCTGCGGCTCGCTGTCCGGCAGTGCGGCAGCAAAGCGCATGGCCGGGGTTTTAAGCAGAGATTGCCGCCAGGCGCCGCGACGCAGCAGCAGCGCGTACTGCAGGTGCTGTTCAGGTGTGGCACACAGCTGCGCCTCAACCTGCTGATGGTTTTCCATCAGCTCCTTCCGTTGTTTTGCGTTAAGGCGGAACGCAAATGGTGCTTCTGCTTCAAGATCTGTTTTTACTCCGGCCAGTTCGTTGATCGTGCAATACGCTATACCCGCAGGACTAGATGAACCCTCGGGCGGAGTGAAGCCGATAATCCTCTCTACTCTCCCCTGCTGCAGCTCCTTTGGCGAAACGGCACAGCGAACTTTAATATTCAACTTTTGGAGCAGCCGGGAGGCTTCTTTTAGAATTTCTAAGACCGCTGCTTCGTCCATGGTTTGCGTCAAAAGCAAATGCAGTTCCGGCAGCCTTTCCAAGTAGAGGATCGTAGTGCTGTCTGCCTCCTGTTCAAATAGTGACTGTATTTCTTGCGGAAGAACGGGCTTTAACGCCGGCCGCTCCTTAAACCACCGCACCAGATCCAGGGCCAGGTCCATGCCGTGCCCCAGGCCGGCAGCCGGAATATAGATTGAATCCAGCGCTGACGGTTTATCCTGCCAGCCGGAGGCAAATTCCCGCCAGGCCCGGTAAGGCCCTTCCTGTCCCGGATAAGATTTTAAAAATGCCAGCCGCTCCTTTTCCAGCCCGCAGAGTTCGAGCAGGGCCCCGGCGGTGGAAATCTTGCTCTGGCCAAGCTCACTGCCCTGATGGAACGGGCAGGTTAAAGGATCGCGGCACATCAAAGCAACAGCCTTCGCCCCCGCGGCCAGGCAGTAGAGCAGGGTAGAAATATCAACTCTGCCAATGCAGCTGACCCGGATCATGATCCCCTCTGTATCAGCGGGCATGGGCGAACGGGGGCAGGCAAAAACAACGGTCTGATCTTTTAAAGGGACCTGCGGCAGTTGCCCTTCAAAGTCATCCAGCATGTGGCTTTTCTTCTGCTTTATGGCCCCGGCTGGGCATGAGCCAGCGCAGATGCCGCAGCCGGTGCAGGCTTCCGGCGAAATCCGGGAAACCGTGAGGCCATTTGGCAGGAGGATTACCCGGGGTACGTTGAAAGGACAAACCTCTTCACAGATGCCGCAGCCCCGGCATAGCTCGGGCTGGACAGAGCAAACCGGTATTTCGAAACTGCGCTTCCAGATCTTAAGAAGCTGGTCTTCCTGCTTAACCGGTATGGCCCCGGTGGGGCAGAGATAAGCGCAGGCGCGACAGCCGACACAATCTTCGGCCATGCCCTCCGGGCTGGGGCCGATATGCTTTTCCGGACCCCGGGCCAGCGTGGCTATGGCTCCCGGGCCGTAATCCTGGCAAACCCGGGCACAGAGACCGCAGAGAATACACCGGTTCTCTTCGCTCACCGTTGCAAAAGGTGTTGTTTCAATCCCTTCAGCCCGGGCCATCTCCCTGATCAGTTCCGATTCGGGGCACTGGGCCAGGTATAGCTCCAAAAGGCCCCGGCGGGTGCGGAGCACCTCGCTGGAGCGGGTTGATACGACCAGCCCGTCTTCAACCGGATAGAGGCAGGAAGTGACAATTTTCGATTTTCCTTGCCACTCTTTTTTGGTTATCTCAACCACGCAGAGCCTGCAGGCGCCGCTAGGCGCCAGGGAAGGATGGCTGCACAAATGGGGCACCTCAATGCCGTTCTCAGAGAGCAGCTCCAGCAGCATCAAGTCCCGGTCAGTTTCAAGGACCCGTCCATCCACCGTGATACGCTTCATTTTACCCATAGCAATCCCTTTCAGCCTTTAATCGTGAAATAATTTTGCTATTTCCGCTCAGCTACCAGCTACCGGGCCACAATGGCATCGTATCTGCAGGTAGCCTTGCAAATACCGCAGCGGTTGCACAGCGCCTGATCGATGCGGTGCATCTCTTTTTTCGCTCCGCTGATGGCCTGCTGGGGACATGCTTTGGCACAGAGACCGCAGCCGGTACACTGATTCGTAATTTCATAGGTAATCAGGTCCCGGCATACCCCGGCAGGGCATTTTTTATCGACTATGTGGGCCAGGTACTCGTCCCGGAAATGGGTCAGAGTGCTGCGCACCGGGTTGGGGGCCGATTTCCCCAAGCCGCAAAGCGAAGCATTTTCCAGGAGATAAAGCAGCTTCTCCATCTTTTCAAGGTCATCCACTTCGCCTTCGCCGCGGCAGATGCGCTCCAGGATGGTGTGCAGATTCTTTATACCCATTCTGCAAGCCGCACATTTGCCGCACGACTCCCCGGTCAAAAAGCCGGTAAAATAACGGGCCACATCGACCATGCAGGTGTCTTCATCCATGACGATCATCCCGCCGGAGCCCATCATGGATCCTTCCCTGGTGAGAGTATCAAAATCAACGGGCAGATCGAGCTTGTGGCCAGGCAGGCACCCGCCCGACGGTCCTCCGGTCTGAACCGCTTTAAACGCTTTATCCTCGAGGATGCCGCCGCAAATATCGTAGATAATGCTCCTTAAGGTTGTGCCCATGGGCACCTCAACCAGGCCGGTATTTTTTACTTTTCCCACCACAGAAAAGACCTTGGTCCCCTTGCTGCCGGCAGTGCCCGTGGCGGCAAATTTAGCGGCTCCTTCCCCGATTATCACCGGAATGTTGACAAAAGTTTCGACATTGTTGAGCACCGTCGGCTTGCCGTAAAGGCCGCGTTCAGCGGAGCGGATATACTTGGCCCGCGGTTCACCCACCTTCCCTTCAATGGATTGCATCAACGCGGTGGACTCGCCGCAGACAAAGGCGCCGGTGCCGCGATTAATCCTGATATCAAAGGAAAAGGAGGTGCCGCCAATATTCTCGCCGAGCAGGCCGACCTGCCGCGCCTGATCGATGGCTGCTTGCAGGTGCTTCAATGCGCGGGGATATTCTTCACGCACATAGATATAGCCCTCTGAGGCACCGATCGCATAGGCACAGATAATCATGCCTTCAATGATGGAATGGGGATCGCCCTCCATGATACTGCGGTCCATGAAAGCTCCCGGATCCCCTTCGTCTCCGTTGCAAATAACATAACGCACGTCAGAGGGGATAGAAGCTGCGGTGCGCCATTTCCTTCCTGTTGAAAAACCGCCGCCTCCCCTGCCGCGCAGACCCGATTGCTCCACCTCGTCGATAACCTGCTCCGGCCTCATGGCATAAAGGGCTTTAAAGAGGGAGCTGTAACCGCCGCGGACAACGTAGTCTTCGATGTCCAGCGGATTGATGGAGCCCACATTGCGCAGGGCTGTACGCTTCTGCCCTGAGAAAAACGGAATCTCCGTATATTTTTCGATTCCTCTCTCTTCTCCCGGCTCATGATAAAGCAACCGGTCAATAACCTTCTTCTCGATTACCGTTTCTTGAATGATCTGCGCGGCGTCCGCCTCTGAGACCTTTGTATAAAAAATATTTTCGGGATAAATGATTACCAGCGGCCCCTTCTCGCAGAAGCCCTGGCATCCCACCGTTTTGATCCCCAGGTGCACGGGCCGATCGATGGCGGCGGCGGCCAGCTCTCTCGTTAAAGCTTCGGCCAGGGCCAGGCTCCCCTTGGCCACGCAGCCGGTTCCGCAGCAAACCAGGAGGCGGGGCTGATCCAGCGGTTTTTCCTTCCGGAGGCGGGCCTGCCACTGCTCGAATTTTTCCAGGGAGTCGATGCGCTCGGCAACTGGGGCTAAATTTTCATCCTCTGACTGCAGCTTTGTGCTCGAAGCGCAAATGCAATCTTTCTGTCCGGCGCATTTTTCGATTTCCCGGGTCAATTTGGCTGCGGTCAGATTGCCGTGATAGACCCCGTCAATGACGACAACCGGCCCCATGGCGCAGGCTCCGACGCAGTGGACCGATTCGAGGGTGAATTCCCCGTCGGCTGTCGTTTCCCCCGCCGAGATGCCCAGTTTGTTGGAAGCCTGGTTCATTAAAATTGAAGCTCCCCGGATATGGCAGGCCGTGCCTTCACAGATTTCAATTTTATGCCTGCCGCGCGGTTTAAGCGAAAAAGATTTGTAGAACGTGGCTACCGAGTATATCTCGGCTTTAGGCACGCGCAGCTTCTCGGATACAAGCGTAATCGCTTCAGGGGGCAGGTATTTAAACGCCGCCTGAAGATCCTGCAAAATCATGATCAAGTTCGCCGCGTCACAACCATACCGGTTAATTATTTTTTCAACTTGCGCCTGCATCTGTTCATAAAGCTTCCTTTCTGCCGCTATTTATTAGCCACCAGCAATCTGATGGAGCGCCTGCACTTTTGCCCCCCTGGGCACCGGGTAAGTGTCCCAGTCCTCTTTTTTAACCGGCTCACCGTTAACCCGGACAATAATCATGGGGAAAGTATAATTCATAATTTCCAAAAGCCTTTTAACAGTCATACCCTCTTCCCATTTCACCTTGTGCCCATTAATCTCAACCATAAAATCTCACCCGAATCTCGCTGATAATTAACACCATAGTTTACCGGCGGGGGCGGCATCGCGCGCCCCCGCCCTTTAGCTCCATAAAGCTAGAGATGTTTTTCCACCACGGCGACAACCTCCGGGAAGTCAATCCCCAGTCTGCGCAGCGTTTCCAGGCGGGGAATGCCGTTTTTGGTCCAGCCGCGGCGCTGATAGACCGCATCAACCAGCTTTTCATACATGGCTTCCCGGTGTTTGCGCAAAGCTTTTATTTTTTCCGCGGTGCTCATCTCTTCCACGTTCAGGCCCAGCTCTTCTTTCAACTGGCTGTCATAGCGTTCGGCCCTGGATTCGTATTCCTCCACCGTGACCGGCCCCAGGGAGCGGTAGGGCACAGCATCTTCTTTACGGGTGCCGAAGCCCATGCGTAGATTGAAAACACGCTGGAAATTGTAAACACGCTCGGACTGGAGAATCAATTCTTCTTTGTCAATGTTTTTCCCGGTTACACCGTTATAGATATCGACATAGTTCTGCACGTGGGCCGGAATCTTGGCCGGCTCATCGGTGAGCCTGTTGTCTTCCGGCTCAATGTCATTCCAGGGCAGCTTGCACAGGCCTTGCAAGCCGAACCAGGTCCGGAACATGGGGAAATAGTGCAGGGCTTCAGCCTTGTCTTCGAAGGTGGGGAGCTGCTTGTTAACCATGTCCATGAAAATCAGCCAGGCTTCATCGTGCTGGGGTCCCTTGTTGGCCAGGCCGAAGCCGCCCTGCTGGGCCAGGGATTCCTTGCACACGTATTGGGCATATTCCAGGCCCTTGGCCTCCATGCCAATATCCTGCAGGAATTCCGGGTCTGCACCGTACTTTTCGCTAAATATTTTCTTTATGCGGCGCACTCCCTGGCCAGCAATCCTGCCAAAACCTTCGCCGCGGGCCATCTGGTGGAGCAACTCCAGGAAGGCCTCCTTGTTGCCGAAGTTAAGTTCCAGCCCGCCGGTTATCTCTTTGTTGATAATCCCCCGTTCATAGCACTCCATGATAAAGGCGACAATGGTGCCGGTGGAAATAGTATCAAGGCCGTAAGTGTCACAGTAGAAGTTTGCTTCGATAATACAATCCGGGTCAAAAATGCCGCAATTGGCGCCGAGGCCGGCGGCGTTTTCATATTCCGGACCGTCCACGACCACCTTCTCACCCTTAAAGGGACCTGTCTTCAACTCAAAGCCGTCCACCGCCTTGCAGCAGGAAAGGGTGCAGCCGTGCCAGCAGCCGTCGAACACATTCTGGGTAAAGCGGCTCCTGAATACTTCGGTGGAAATTTTGGGCCCGTCAACATGGGAGCCGTACTGGAAATTGTGCACCGGCAGAAGATCATAATCGTTCATTACAGTGAGCAGGCTGGCCGTCCCCACCTGCCGCATGCGGTTTTGGAGATGGTCCAGTTCGCGTATTTCCCGGTTGATCCTCTTTCCGGCGGCAGCAATCTTGTCGAAATCTGCAGGATTGTTGGTACGTGCTTTCAAGCCCGAGAAACGCACAACCAGGGCCCGCAGCTTTTTATCCCGGAATACCGTGCCCGTCCCTCCCCGGCCGGCTTGCTTAAGCCGCACCACCTTGCGGCGCGGATCATAGAAAGAAAAGTTGAGCAGCCCGATTAAGGTATGGTCGGCCGCGCTGCCGGCGGATACCACCGAAACATTCTTTTTATCAGCTTCCGAATGGGCAAAGGCTTCGGTCAAGATTTCGCTGATGAGATGGCTGGCGGTGGTATCCAAATCGGCTTCCTCGATGGTCACCTTCCCGGTGTCGCCATCAATCACCACAAAAACGTCTTTATCCGCTTTGCCCTGGATCTCCAGTGCATCCCAGCCGGAGAATTTCAAGTAAGGGCCGAAGTGGCCTCCCACGTTGCTATCCATGACACAATTGGTGAGGGGAGAGAGGGTGACCACCAGGGATTTGCCGGCGCCAGGATACTGGGTAATGCCGCCGACGGGTCCCGAGGCAATGATGATCTCATTTTCCGGATCGTTCCACTTTGTCTCCGGGGTAACAGCGTGCCACAGGTACCACAGGCCAAAGCCTCTGCCGCCAATGAAAATGTCTTTCATGACCTGGGTTACCTCTTTGGGCTTAATTTCCCCTGTAGAAAGGTTAATGTAAAGGGTTTTCCCGGTATAACCTCGATCCACCGCGGCAGGCTCATAGGTATATTCAGCCAGCACTTTCCGTGACTGCTTAAATCTCTCAACCGCGCTATTCATTGACCATAAATCCTCCTCTTGTACGCATAATCAAGATCAAGGCCGCCCTTGCCTGAATCAGCAGCGGCAGGGGCGAGGCCTGAAATTTTTCAAAACAGCAGCAACTAATGAAAATATTATGCAAATTTCATGCCAGTGCCGCAATGGGGCAATCTGCAGGAAATATAATCGGTTTGATCTACGGATGTGTCGGTTTTTTGACAGTTTCGTCTAATATCCGGCATCTGACCGGAGATACTCCTCTTCTCTAATTCCAAGCTTTTTGATACGGTAGTAGAGGGAACTGCGGGGCACTCCCAGCCGCATCGCTGCCCGGGACTTGTTTCCCCCACACTCAGTTAAGGTGTCTACGATTAACTCCCTCTCTAAAATTGACTTGGTTTCGCTGAGGGACCTGGCGGAGGTTAAAAGGTTCTGGAAATTGGCTTTATTTCGCTTCAATTCTGGAGGCAAGGTCTCCATGGTCAGGCAATCGCCCTCGGTCAAAACGACCATGCGCTCGATGATATTGCGCAGCTCCCTGACATTGCCGGGCCACTGATAGCGCAGAAAGAAAGTCATAACAGCAGGATCAATGTCCGACACTTTCTTTTGATATGCTGCGGCGAATTCCGCCAGGAAGTAATAGGCCAGCTCGGGAATGTCTTTTTTCCGCTCCCTTAAGGGAGGGATATAAATGCTGACCACATTGAGGCGGTAATAGAGATCCTCGCGAAAGCGTCCTTCCTCCACCAGCTTCACCAGGTCTTTATTGGTCGCCGCAATAATGCGCACATCAACACTACATGGCTTTGTACCCCCAACCGGGTAATAAACCTGATCCTGCAGCACCCGCAGCAGTTTTACCTGGAAATCCGGGTTAAGCTCAGAAATCTCATCCAGGAAAAGAGTTCCGCCGTGGGCCAGGGCAAATTTGCCCGGCTTGCCTTTTTTCTCCGCCCCGGTGAAAGCACCTCCTTCGTAGCCGAAAAGCTCGCTTTCGAATAAGTGGTAAGGGATCGCGCCGCAGTTAATGGGAATAAAGGGTTTATCTCTGCGCGGCCCCCCGCGGTGCAAGGCCCGGGCCAGGACCTCCTTGCCGGTACCGCTCTCACCCTGCAGAAGCACCACGGCATCCGTAGCCGCCACCTTCCGCGCCATGGCCAGCACTTCTCTAAAGTTTTCGCTGCGGCCGCATATTTCGGCAAAAGGATTGTCATCCTGGCCAATTTTCAAAATCTCTTTTTCCAGAAAACTGGCCCGCTTGTTGGCCTTAATGAGCTCGCGGTTTAGCAGAACCATGGCCGTGATATCTTTTTCAACCGAGACACTGCCGATAACGCGGTTGTGCAGCCGGACCGGATAGGCGTTAATGAGCACATAAGTGCCGGGGCGCGGCTGGTGAAATGCCCCCAGGACTGGAACATTGTTTTTTAGCACCTCAGTAACAATGAGATTGTCAAAAAATTGGCGAATGTCTTTACCGGCTATATCAGCCGCCTTAATTCCATAAAGGTTTTCGGCCTGGCTGTTCCAGAAAATAACCTTGCCAGCCTCATCGATCATACACACAGCGTCATAGGAACTCTGCAAGAGACTGTCCATCCTGGCGGCAGATACCTGTACGCTTATCTCCAGGCACTGCAGGAACCCCTGCCAGTCAATCACCCCCTTAAACCCCTTTCTGTTTTCTGCATCCTCGTAGACAGCAACCATATGCGCACCTTCGTAAAACAGCTGCTTCAACTGATCCAGATCGCTGGCCGCAGAGATGGCCGGGCAGGTGGTATTTTCGCTATTCTTAATAAAACAGGTGGAAGGCAATTGATCAATTGTTAGCTTAAAAATACTGGGGTGGTGCACTTTAGATAAATCACCCTTTATACTCAGGATCGGCTGCCGGAATAAAAGCCAGATCTGGCTGTGCTCGTGTACAGTTACTATTCGTCGAAAATTAGACAATCCCTGCTTGCAAGCTCCGGCCGGCATGGCCAGGAGGGCCGTGCCATACAGGGGAAATCATGACCGGCGTCGAATAAAGATGCAACCATCAAGAGGAGGTTTCGTCCCATGCAAACCCGCTTAACGGAACTCTTGCTTTGCGAAGGCGCTGCGGCAGTCGGCTTCGCCGATATAAGCGAGCTGCCCGAGGATGAGCGGCATGGATTCAAATATGCCGTCTCCATTGTGGCTGCGCTGGAGCCTGAAATTGTCCGCTCCATTGCCGGCGGGCCAAATCTCGCCTACTGCCAGGAGTATAAAAGAGCAAACAACCTGCTGTCGGAACTGGGAAAACACGCTGCACATTTTTTAGAGCAGCAGGGATATGGTGCCATGGCTCTAAAGCCTACCGGAGAAGATTTTGACAAAAAGACCCTTTCTGCAGGACTGTCACACAAGGCAGTTGCCACCAGGGCCGGATTGGGCTGGATCGGCAAGTCTGCCCTGCTGATCACGGAAAAGTTCGGGGCGGCTTTTCGCCTCAATTCAGTGCTTACTGATGCATGCTTGGAAAGCGCCGAGCCGGTGAATGAATCCCGCTGCGCAGAATGTGTTGCCTGCGTCAAGGCCTGCCCCGGCCAGGCCATTTTGAATCGGAACTGGCAGAAGGGGATGGCCCGGGAGTCCTTGCTGAACGCAGGCCGCTGCTATCAAACGGCCACAAATTATGCCAAAAGTTTGCAAATCGATTCAACCATCTGCGGCGTCTGTATTGCCGCCTGCCCGTGGACCCAAAAATACCTCTCCCGGGGAAGCCGGCCTAATTCTTAAACTATCTTTTACTGTAAAGAAGCTCAAACCGGGGTGCCTTTGGCTGGCGTCCCGGTTTTAGCGGGAAATTCATCTCTGCGGCCAGGATCACCTGGAGACGACGCGCCCGCTCCGACAGGCGTTCAAGAAAGCGGGAGAAATTTTGAGCGGCTTGCTCTGAGGCAAAACGCACCCCCTCGGCATTAACCACCAGGTGGAAACAGCGCCTGGGCAATAGGGCCTTTAAGGTCTTGTACAATTCAAGCAGGGCCATGCGGTTCACGGCGCCGCGCAAGCGCAGGTAAAGCGTACCCCTGACTTCGGTCAGCGATATGCTTAAAGCCACTCCGGTAGCCGGCGTCAACAAGCGGTAAAACAAAGGGACCGGCCGCGGTTCCAGGTTCTGCATCTGTTCCAGCTGCCGGACATACCAGTGGTTTTTCCTTTCAAAACTGCGCACCTGCCACCATCCCATACCCCTGTAAAAAGCAGTCTTCCAGCCGGTTGCAGCGCGATTTTTCAACAGGTTGTGTAAGGAATAAAACCTTTTAAACGCCAGCAAGGTTTCTCTCTGCAGCTCTTCCGGGGTCATCTGCGCCGGCTGGAAAACCGCGTGGTGACCATCATAGAGCTCCCATTCTTTGGTCAGCAAGCGCCCTTCTTTCTCCAGCTGTGCAAACAGGGGCGTCCCTGGAAGCGGTGTCAGCGTTAGAAACTGGACGGTGTCCACCCTGGCTTTTAGGGCGAAATCAACGGTATCCCGGATCGTCTGAATTGTATCGCCATCCCCGCCGAATACAAACATGCCGTGCACACGCATGCCGTATTTATGGAAGCGCTGGATGGCATAGATGATATCGTCAACAGTTTGCTGCTTGTTGTATTGCTCCAGGGTCGCCGGGTTAATAGATTCCAGGCCAATATAGACAATGCCTGCCCCGGCTTGCCGCATCAGTTCGAGCAGCTCTTCATCCCGGGCAGCATCCACCCTAACCTGGGCTCCCCAGCCTTTCAAGCCAATCCTTTCGCTGATTATGCCGCGCAGCAACTGCTTGCTGCGGGCCGGGTTTGCGGTGAAATTATCATCACAAAAAAAGACGCTGCGACCCCGATACAGGGCCAGCTCTTCCAGGACTTTATCCGTATCACGGAAACGGTAACGCCTGCCGAACATGGGAGTAACGCTGCAGAAAGTGCAGTTAAAGGGGCAGCCCCGGGAGGTCATCACGGGGATACTGCGCAGGGGCTTCTGGCCTTCAGCCAGGGTCAGGTCAGGAAGAGGCAGTTCATTTAAATCTACCTGGTAAAGTTCTCCACAGGGGTTATGCCGGAGAACACCGTCGTGCCAGTAAGAAGCGCCGGGAATATCCTCAGGCAAAACGCCGGATAATACGGCGTTAACCAGCGGTAAAAAGATCCGATCCGCTTCACCGCGAACCACGTAATCGGCATAATGCATCGCTTCGTCTGGCATATAGGTGGCATGGATGCCTCCCAAGACCACCGGGATATGTAAAGAGCGAAGGTAACCGGCCATACGGTAAGCTTCACGGCTGGTGGAAGTTGTAGTAGAAATCCCGACCAGGTCTGCGTCTACAATCTTCGCCCAGGGCAAAAAGGCCCCCTGGCCCATATATAAGCTGACATTATAACCCGCTGCTTTCAACTGCGCCCCCAATAGAGGCAGCCCCAACCTGGGCATGCGCACACTTTTATAGACATGGTCTGCGCGGGACTGCGGTTCAATCAATACAATTTTTTTCAAAAGTAACGCTCCTTTGTAAGTTTAGTACTTAGATTGTATCACACAGGAATAATTATTCCAGGGTAATTACCCTACCGCGGGCAGCCATGCTGGAAAGATCAGAATGGTCAGGTTATGGTATGCTATCTATTGAACTGATGAAGAAAAGGAGTAGTGTAAATGAGCTACCTGTTAGCCATATCATCGAGCCCGCGCCGCAACGGCAACAGCGAACTTTTATTAAACTCATTTGGCGAAGGCGTAAAAGAAGCAGGGAAGCAGGTTGAAAATGTGCGCCTGAACGATTTGCGTTTCAGGCCGTGCCAGGCCTGCGACCGCTGCTCATCCACCGGAAAATGCGTGATTAAAGATGACATGCAAAACCTTTACCCTTTGGTGGAAAGGGCCGGTGGCATCGTTCTGGCCACACCAATTTATTTCGGCAGCATCTCCGCCCAGTTGAAAATGTTCATAGATCGTTTTCAATGCTGGTGGCATGCCAAATATGGCTTCAAAAAACCGTTTGTTCGCCCTGAAGAAAACCGTCCGGGTTTTTTAATCTGCTGCGGTGCCCTGAAGAATAAAGAATACTGTAACAACGCCCTTCAGATTGGCAAAGTATTCTTTCATAACATCAATTATATCTATGCCGGTTTTTTGTGCAAACAGGGCTTTGATTTAAAGGGAAGTATCGCCGAAAACCCGGCCAACTTGAAAGAAGCCTGGCAGGCCGGATATGATTTCGGCAGTAAAAAAATGCGCTATATAACATTTTATAAATAAATGGGGGACGTCCTGGTTTGAGATGAACGCCCCCGTTTTTTTTAGCGCACGGATACCGTCAGCCAGCGAAAGATCCAAAAACCCGGGCGATCAATACGGATGATCTTGCCGTCCAGCTCCCTGGCCACGTAAATGGTCATCCCCCCGGACTCAAGCGGCTCGTACCCCTTCATGGTCTCCGGCTCTCCCGCGCGCACGGCGCTCTGCAGGATATGGCCGCTTCAGCAGGCGCGGTAAACCTGGTCGATCGTATATACACGGGAGCGTTTCTGCATGTACTCCCGGGCCCTGTCGCTTATTTCCAGCGTGGTCATCGAGGAAAACCTCCTTAATCGGATAATACCGCCGGAAAGGCTAACCGTTCAACATCTTCTCCGCCCGGCGAACAATATTTTCAGCGGTAATACC
>JAKOVL010000016.1 GCA_029782095.1 Bacillota bacterium
GCACAGAAAGCTTCTCGTAATCCAGACCCAGCCGCTCCATGGCTCCGGGCCTAAAATTTTCCACCAGCACATCGGCCTGCTTCACCAAAGCCTTGAAGCGCTCCCGATCTTCAGGATCCTTCAAATTCAGGACCACGCTTTTCTTGCCCCGGTTGACGCTCATAAAATAGGCGCTTTTCCCGTTGACAAACGGGCCGAAACTGCGGGAATCATCGCCCTGTCCCGGGCGCTCGATTTTAATTACCTCCGCGCCCATGTCCGCCAAAAGCATGGTCGCATACGGTCCCGCCAGCACCCGGCTAACGTCAATTACCTTTATCCCTTCCAACGGTCTTTCAGCCATCTTTACACCTTCTCTTCCGCATCGTTAGCTGTCTTTTTAAGGAAAATTATTCTACAGCGAGATCTGAAATCCTGCAAGGACCGCGGCCGACCGACAATTTTATTTACGCCAAAAATTACCTTAAGAACAGTTGTTCTGTTTTGACCCCACCTGGTGTATAATAAGGTGAACGTATGTTCGCGAGGGATGACTCAAGTGGAGCGGAAAGTTATTTTCCTAGCGGATATGGAATCATTCTATGCCAGCGTGGAGACGGCGCGCAACCCTTCCCTGCGGGGCAAACCGGTGGTTGTCTGCGGCGACCCGGCCCTGCGCCACGGCATTGTCCTGGCCGCCAGCAGGGAGGCCAAGGCCTTCGGCATTAAAACCGGCGCGCCCGCCTGGGAGTGCCGGCGGCTGTGCCCCTGGGTTATTTTCGTGCGTCCGCACATGCAACTTTATATTGACTACTCGCTGGAGATCACGCGCATTTTGGAGCAATTCACGGACCGGGTGGTCCCCTACTCCATCGATGAGCAATTCCTGGACCTGACCGGCTGCGCCCATATCTTCGGCGGCCCCCGGCAGGCGGCGGCGGCCATCATCAAAAAGATCTGGGAGGAGCTGGGCATTCGCTGCCGCATCGGCATGGGCGAAAACCCGCTCCAGGCCAAGATGGCCTGCGACCGCTTCGCCAAACGCAGCCCGGAACAGTTCTTTGAGCTGAACCATGCCAACTACGCCGCGTATACCTGGCCGCTGCCCATCGGCGATCTTTTCGGGGTGGGGCACCGCATGGAGCGCAATTTTCACCGCATGGGCGTGCGCACCATCGGCCACCTGGCCGCGCTGGAACGGCGGACACTGGCCCGGCTCTGGGGCGTCAACGGCGAACTGCTCTGGCTGAACGCCCACGGTATCGATTATTCTAAAATCGAGCCCGGGGCGGTGATGCCGCAAAAAGGGGTTGGCCACACCGCCACCTTGCCGCGGGATTACGCCAGGCCGGAAGAGATCGAAGTGGTGCTTTTAGAGATGACCGAAGAAGTCTGCTTCCGGGCGCGCGCCCTGGGAAAGATGGGCTGCGTGGTGCACGTTTACTGCCGCGGCGCCGATTTCGATTATCCCACCGGTTTTTCCCGCCAGAAGCGCCTGCCCGAGCCCTCCGATGCCGCGGCGGCGGTCTTCCCGCTGGTGCGGCGGCTGTTCCGGCTGCACTGGGATGGGCGGCCCATCCGGGCAGTGGGGATCTCTTTGAGCGAACTGGTGGAGCGCCGCCCGGTGCAGCTTTCCCTGGCCGGCAGCCGGGAGCGCCAGGAGGCGCTGAACCGGGCCGTCGACCATGTCCGCGAACGCTTCGGCAAGACCGGGCTTTTCCGGGCCGTTTCCCTAACCCCCGGCGCCCAGCTTTTCCAACGCGCCGGCAAGATCGGGGGGCACGAGGCATGAGCAAAAAGCTGCGCCACCAGTTTGCCTGCAGCAGCATGATGCTGCCCGAGCACCGCCACCACCTGGCGCGGCACCGCGCTGCAAGCGAGCGGCGCGAAAAGTATCGCCGGCCGGTACTGGACGAGCAGGAGCAGGAACTCTTCCAGCAGGCTTTGCAGCGCTCCCTGGCGGAAGGCACTCCCCTAACGCTGACCGTTTTAAGCGACAGCGGCTGCCGCCAGGTCACCGGGACCGTGGCCAAACTGGAGCCCTGGGCCGGCCGCCTGCGCCTGCGCACCGCAGCAGGCCCGGTAACGGTCCACATCACCGACATCATTCAAGTCAGGGACGGTTCTTGACTTGAATGTTTGACACAATCTCAGCTTAAACATATCAGGCCGGGCTGTGATCACGCCTTGGGGATGTAAAGGCTAATTCAAGTCAAGAACCGTCCCTAGCTTGACCCTCTCCACCTTGATTTATTGTTTAACATAAAAAATTTATTGACAAACAATAAATTATGTCCTATGATCGCTTCAGAAACACTTTGGGGAGGTTAGTATAATGCGCTACCTCGGGAAAAAGTCCTTAGCTTCATTCTTACGAAGGCTTCTGGACGTGGCCTGGTACCTGGCCATCGGAGGCTCTATTCTCCTGGTCGGCAGTATTGTCTTTAGCTGGCTGAAAATGCCGGAAATGACTTCCGGGCAGGGGAGCCTGGTCATTGAAACCCCTGGGCTGGATTTTATTTTGCATGATGGTTTACAGGGGGCTTTTGCTCCCTCCCATTTCCTGTTCCAGTTCATCCTGACCTTGCCGCTCCTGGCAGCCGGATTGATCGTAATCTACAACCTGCGCCGCATCTTCGCCACCCTGATCCAGGAGAAGCCTTTCCAGGTGGAAAACATACGCCGCATCCGCCTTATCGGAATTGTTGTCATCGCCGGGACGGTTCTCAGCGGGATCCTGCATACCCTGATCGGGTTCTATCTGGTTAATCTGATTAACTTACCCGGACTGGAGCTCAAGGCCAATGTCAGCCTGAACATCTCCGGCCTCTTCCTCGGCGTGGTCATTCTGACCCTGGCGGAAATCTTCCGCCTCGGAGCAGCCCTGCAGGAAGAGCAGGACATGACGGTTTAAGGAGGGCCTGGCCATGCCAATTATCGTACGGCTGGACCGGGTCATGGCCGACCGGAAAGTATCGCTGACAGACCTGGCGGAAAGAGTTGGCATCACCATGGCCAACTTATCCATGCTCAAAACGGGCAAAGTAAGGGCGATCCGTTTTTCCACCCTGGAGGCGATCTGCCGCGAACTTGATTGCCAGCCTGGAGACCTGCTCGAATACGCGCCTGAATGATTTATTCAAGCGGGGACGGTTCTTGACTTGACTGTTAAATACACTCTTTGGTTATGCATACCGGGCCTACCGGGCCGGGCCGCGATCATGCCTTCGAGGGTGTATATTCTAATTCAAGTCAAGAACCGTCCCTAGCTTGACTAGATGTTCCATTCGCCGTCGCTGGCCACCTTGACCCAGATGCATTCATGGGCATGACCGGCCAGTTCTTCTTTGATCATCTTGCGGACATCCTCAATGGAAGCCAAGGTTTGGTTGAAAATTTTGTTGCAGCCCTCGTCCAGGTCCAGCTCAATCCCCTCTTTAGCCAGGTCGGCGACCTGGTCCAGCCTCTCCAGGATCTGCTTGTATTTTTCCTTGGTGTTGCGGGCATCAACCATCATCTGGGCTTCTTCTTCATCCAGCAGCACAAACTTGTCTTTGGGCGCGCCGCATTTTGGGCAAAAATCGGGCGGTTCCTCCCCCTCATGCAAATACCCGCAGACTTCGCAACGCCACATTTTCATAACCTTTCTCCTCCCCATGTTTTTTGGCGATTCACTATTCAGCGCCGGTTATACACCTTCATTACAGTTCATCCTGGCAACCTTCCACGCAATCTCCTTAAGTCCCCTTTTAAGCGGGGCTTTCGGAGCGATGTTTTCCCCATTTTTCAGTCCGGGATCAGTTGGCAGCCCTAGAACCGGCGGAACTTGCTGCCAGGCACGCTGCAGACGGGGCAGCGATCCGGGGCCGCGTCCTCCACGGTGTAGCCGCAGGTGGGGCAGATGTAGATGTCGTTTAATGCGATATCTTTGCCCTCCTGCACCGCCTGCAGGGCCCGTGTGAATTTTTCCGCATGGATTTTTTCCGCCTCCAGGGCATAGCGGTGGCTGGTTATAGCCGCCTTTTCCTCCTGCAGTTGGGCTACGGCCAGGTAAGCCCGGTACATTTCCTGCACCTCAAAATTTTCTCCGTCAATGGCGTCCTGCAGGTTCTCTGCCGTGCTCATTTTCCAGCCCAGCGCACGGAGGTGGTTGCGGGCGTGGACCCGCTCGGCGAAGGCGATGGCTTCAAATAGCCTGGCAATATTGTCGCGTCCTTCGTCCCGCGCCATCTCCGCGTAAAGTTGATACTTGGTGTTAGCCTGGCTTTCACCGGCAAACGCTTCCTCCAGGGTTTTTTGCGTCATTTTATGCATTGTGCTCACTCCTCTGGCAATAGTAATATAACAAAGGTTATTTAACCTGTATTATAACTAAGTTTGATCTGGGAAGAAAGGATAAATTTGCTCTTTTCTCAATCTTTTTATATCTTATCCCACAATTTAACCGTGTATCCTCTCTCCTTCTGCGATTTAATGGCCTG
>JAKOVL010000021.1 GCA_029782095.1 Bacillota bacterium
GAGACGGCGATAAAGAGGCCGAGGAAAGTGGAGGTGACAGCCAGCAAAATGACGCTGCCGGCCAGCGGCAGCCAGCTTATGCCGCTCAAATCTGTCATCAGCGCGGCGAATAGCAGCGGAATAAAGGCGTTGCCGATGCCGAAAAGAATCGCCCCCGCGGTTTTGGCCAGCATCAGCACGGTCAGGCTGAGCGGCGCCGCCAGGAGCCGGTCGAAGGAGCGGTTTTTTCTTTCAAAAGTAATCGTTACCGCCAGCATGGAGGTGGTACCGAAGAGAATGGACATGGCCATTACCCCGGGCAGCAGGGCGCGGATATCGAAAGGGACCTGGGCACGCAGGAAAAACATGAGCATCCAGGCAAAGGGAAAAATAACGCCCCAGCTGATGTTGGGCGGTTTGAGGTAGTAGGTGCGTATATCCTTGGCCAGAATACTGCTAAAAGCAATCCACGCTCTCATCCGCGGCAGCCTCCTTTTTCCTGCTTCATCTTTTCCAGCTCCAGGCCGGTAACCCTGACGAAAACCTCCTCCAGGGAGGGGCGGATGACCCTGGCTTCGTAAACTTTGCGCTGCTGCTGTTCAAAAAATTCAACGAGGGGGTAAAGGTTGATTTCTTCAGTTGTCCGGATGCGCACGGTTTCAGGGCCGTGCTCCTCCAGGGTGAAACCCGGAAAGCGGGCGTGAAAATCCCCCGGCGACAGCCTTGCCCCTGCTCGGGAAAGGGTAAACTGCAGCACCGTATCCCGCTGCACCGTCTCCATCAGCTCCTCCAGGCTCCCCGAGCGCACGATCCGGCCTTCGACGATAAAGGCGATGCGGTGGCAGAGACGCTCCGCCTCTTCGATGTAGTGGGTGGTCAGGAAAACGGTCGTCCCCGCAGCGTTCAGTTCCCGGATCAGGCTGCGGATTTGCCTGGCGCTGGCCACGTCGATGCCGGTGGTGGGCTCATCCAGGAAGAGCAGGCGCGGCCTGTGGATCAGGGCTGCGGCAATGGTCAGCTTTCGCTTCATTCCCTTGGAGTAGTGCTTGTAGGGTTTCTGGGCCGCTTCCTCCAGCTCGAACAGCTTGAGCAGCCGGCGGGCTTCTTTTTCCCGCTCCCGCCGGCCCATGCCGTACAGGGACGCGCAGAAGCAGAGGTTTTCAAAGCCATTCAGCTCATCATAAAGATTGCTTTCATCGGGCACAATGCCAATCTGCGCTTTGATTGCCGGCAGGCGACTGTGGTAATCCAGCCCGGCCAGCCGGGCCGAGCCGGAGGTGATCGCCGCCAGCCCGCAGAGCATATTGATGGTCGTTGTTTTCCCAGCGCCGTTGGGCCCGAGAAAACCGAACACTTCCCCTTCGGCCACGGAGAAGGATATGCTTTTTACAGCGCTGAAATTGCCGTACTTTTTGGTAAGATCGTGGACTTCAAGGATGTTCAATTTAATCGCTCCCCAACTCAAATTGAATCAGGTGCGGGCTTCGTGAACAGCCGCTGCGGGTCCTTTCCTGCCGGGCCAAATCGGTCAAGAAGGCGGCGGTTTCCGCCAGCTTCTCCCGGTTGACCATGTAATGGGTCCAGTAGCCCCTTTTCTCCCCCCGGACCAGGCCATGCTCTTTGAGCAGGCGCAAGTGCTGGGATACGGCGGCCCGGGAAACGCCCAGCCGTTCTGCCAGGGCGCCAACGCAGAAGTCGTGTTCTAGCAGCAGCTGAATGATCTTGAAGCGGGTCTCATCGGCCAGCATTTTCAGCACTCCAATAAGTTGCTGCATAATTTCTCCCCCAACCATTTAAGTGTATGCTTAAATAAATATAGCACACCTGGGCATCGCGGTCAAGCACAGGGACTTTTGGCGGCTTGTTTAACAGGGCTAAGCAGCGCCCCGCAGTGGCAGGGATTGTCAATGGGGCCAGCGAATTAAAGCAAAAACAGGGTCAGGGCCTTGACAATGACCCTTTCCTTCCACCAGGTTTTCAAGCCAAGGCCCGGCCCCACCGGGGGAGAAGCGATGAAGGTTTTACATACCGCCGATCTGCACCTGCGCAGCGACGCAGACGAGCGCTGGCAGGCCCTGGTTGCGCTGCTGGAACTGGGCTCGCGGGAAAAGATTGATCTCATGGTTATCTGCGGCGATCTTTTTGACCGGGGCGCCGACCTGCTCAGGCTGCAGGACAGCGTGCGCCAGGTTTTCTCCGGCCTGCCTTTCACCGTCCTGGTTCTGCCGGGCAACCACGACGCCGTCGCTTTCG
>JAKOVL010000058.1 GCA_029782095.1 Bacillota bacterium
GTTTCGGCCCGTTTGTCAACGGGAAAAGCGCCTATTTTATGAGCGTCAACCGGGGCAAGAAAAGCGTGGTCCTGAATTTGAAGGATCCTGAAGATCGGGAGCGCTTCAAGGCTTTGGTGAAGCAGGCCGATGTGCTGGTGGAAAATTTTAGGCCCGGAGCCATGGAGCGGCTGGGTCTGGATTACGAGAAGCTTTCTGTGCTTAATCCGCGGCTGATCTATGCCGCCTGCTCCGGTTTTGGCCAGCAGGGGCCATACAGGCTCAAGCCCGCCTACGACATTATTATCCAGGCCATGAGCGGCCTGATGAGTATCACCGGTCCCGGCCCCGGTCAGCCGACCCGCGTCGGCACCTCCATCGCCGACCTTGTGGCCGCCCTGTTTACGGTGATCGGCATCCTGGCGGCCTTAAACGAAAGGAACCGCACCGGCCGGGGACAGATGGTGGACGTAGCCATGCTGGACTGCCAGCTGGCCCTCTTGGAAAATGCCCTGGCGCGCTATTTTGCCACCGGGGAAGATCCTGTCCCTTTGGGCAACCGCCACCCTTCCATTGCCCCGTTTTCTTCTTTCAACGCCGCAGACGGCCAGTTTGTCCTGGCCGTGGGAAACAACTCTCTCTGGGAAGCTTTCTGCAACGCCGTGGGCCAACCGGCCCTGCTGGAAGATCCGCGCTTTGCCGACAACGCCAGCCGCACCACGCACTGGGCCGAACTGCATCAAATTTTGGAGGAGCTGTTCCGGACCAAAACGGTGGCCGAGTGGCTGGAGCTGCTGGACAGCCACGGTATTCCCTGCGGCCCCATTAATACCATTTCCGCCGTGGCCGGCGATCCCCACGTTCAGGAGCGGGGCATGGTCGTGGAGCTGGTGGACGAGGAAGCCGGGCCTGTAAAGATGGCCGGCCTGCCGATCAAATTTTCGCGCAGCAGCTGTACCATCGATAAGCCGGCGCCCAGGCTGGGGGCCCATACCGAAGAAGTGTTGTCTAGCCTTGACCGCCATGGGCATAATACAGACAAAACCTGACGCTAAAGGGAGATGACTGCTTGAGATGAACGATGGGGCAGAGCTGTATCACTGTATCGACGCCCAGCAATTCAACCGCAACTTTTT
>JAKOVL010000071.1 GCA_029782095.1 Bacillota bacterium
TCGACAGGGGAAGGGTTACTTCTTACAGAAAAGGGGAAAAGCTTAGCCAATCAGCGTTTTCTCATTATGATAAAATTTATCAAATTAAGAAAGAACCAGATTGAATTTTTTTAATTTCCTGTATAATGTGGCCCGGCTGATGCCTAAGGCCGCCGCTGCCCTTTCTTTACCCCGGGTCGTGGTACCATATTTTTTCAAAGCCTTAACAATCAACTCCCTTTCGAGGTGGTTCAGGGAATAGGTGGGGCCCGGCTCGTCGTCAGGGCGGTAGTTGATGATTTTCGCTGGAAGGCTTTCTGGAGAAATTTCCGGTCCTGTTTCAATATTTACGGCATACTCGATTGCATTTTCCAGCTCACGGACATTGCCCGGCCACGGGTAGCGGTAAAGCAGCTCCCGGGCACGCTCCTGGAACCGGGCTATTTTTTTGTTGAGCTGTTTATTGTACAGGTCGAGGAAGTGATGGATGAGCAGGTTGATATCTTCGCGCCGCTCCCGCAAAGGCGGGATAAAAAAGGGGATAACGTTTAAACGGTAGAACAGGTCCTTGCGGAACTTGTTCTTTTCAATCAGGCTTTCCAGGTCCTGGTTGGTGGCGGCGATGATGCGCACATCAAGGCCGCGGGTTTTAACCCCTCCAACCCGTTCAATTCTCCTGGTCTCAATGACCTGGAGCAGCTTCACCTGGGAGCTTAAGGGCATATCGCCGATTTCATCAAGAAAGAGGGTCCCTTCGTGGGCCAGTTCAAATTTACCCGGCTTGCCTCCTTTGCGGGCGCCGGTAAACGCCCCTTCCTCGTAGCCGAAAAGCTCCGATTCCAGCAGCGTGGCCGGTATGGAAGCGCAGTTTACCGTGATAAAAGGTTTGCTGCGGCGATAGCTTTTTTCATGAATCGCCCGGGCAAAGAGGCTTTTTCCGGTTCCGGTTTCACCCCGGATGAGAATGGTGGAGTCGGTGTTGGCCACCCGCTGCATCGTTTTCTTGATTTCGATCATTTCAGGGCTGGTCCCCTTGATTGCTTCAAAGGTATACTTCTTCTCTTCACCGATAATGCGTGTGGCCAGTTTTTTCAGTTCTTCTTTGCGGCGAAAAGAAATCACTGCGCCGCTGACCTTATCGTTTTCATACATTAAGGTGATATTGCAATAGAGCAGCAGTTCTACCTGGTCTTCGGTCACATACTGAATTTCCTGCTCATAATTGCTGCTGCCGGAGGTGCTGCGGCTGCCCTTTATAAAATTATGGGGATTAAAGCCGGGAAACAGTTCGCCAATGGGCCGGTTGCAGACATCTGCGTGAAGTCCGAGCATTTGCAGGGCTGACTGGTTGATGTTGGTGATAATCCCCTCGGCGTTGATGGCAATGATCCCTTCATGCACAAAGTCAATCACCGCTTTGACCTGGTTGGCCAGGCTTTTCACTTTCAGGCCCATCTTTTTTTCATTGAGAGTAATGGCGATAAAATTGCAGAGATTGTTCAGGAACTTTTTCAGCTTTGCTTGCTCGGCCAGCAGCTTTTGCTTCTGGCGTTCATTGAGGGCCAGGAGAGAAATGGTGCCGATTTTCTCGCCCATATAGGAAATGGGGCACATTAAAAAGGCGAGAACACTGCAATGTGCATAGTTTTCGCACTGGCGGCAGCCGGCGCTGTGCCGGGTATCGCAAACAAAGACAAACCTCTCTTTGGGGGAAAGAAGCAGTTTTTCAGTGGTGCAGCCTTCGCGGTATACCGTACCCACTTCCGGTTCAAAAAAGCCGGTTCCCGCAATTACTTCCAGGTCGCGATCAATTACCCCCAGTTCTACATCCACAACATCGGCAAACGCTGCGGTCATCTGCTGTAGGAATGGCTTAATGTTTTTCAGTTCCTTCACCGGTGGGCGCCCCCTTGCGCTTTCATGAAAAAAAACCGGCGATCCAAAGGCCCTATTCACAGGATCAGAATTTTCTGGCCGCAGTGGTCCAAAAACCGTTTAAAATCGGCAAATGAAAGGGTAAGCGTAGCCGTATTGACGTTGGGATGAAAGTTGACCCGATCGCTTTGCAGCAAATCCTTATCCAGCACAACTTCTACTTCTTTATTCAAGTCATTGATCAGCCCGAAAGGCGAAACGGCCCCGGTTTCAAGACCCAGGTATTTTTCCAGGCGGTTGGCTGAAGCAAAGCTGAGCTTTCCTGCTGCCGTTTTTTCAGCCAGTTGCTTTAGATCAACACGCTTGCTCTGCTCCAGGATCACCAGAAAGTGCCTGTTGCCCTTGCTGTTGCGCAAGAAGAGGTTTTTGCAGTGCACTCCAGGTATGTCCTGCCAGTATGCTTTGGCTTCGTCCACGGTGTAAACCGGAGGGTGCTCATGGCGAGTATAGGCTATGCCCAATTTGTCCAGCAGGTCATATAATTTTTTCTCTTTTTCCGCGATCATGGCGACACTCCTGTTCTGGTACACCCCGCGGCCAAACGGGGAGGTTTTAAATTTTGTTGAATATTAACATAATCCGACGACCTTGTCAAAATGCTCGCATCGGCCTTCCGGCTGGAAGCTGCCCTCGCTGCCGCTTCTGAGTAAATTCAACCAGACTTGCCGTTTTCCTGCGAGCCCCGGCCGTGGGCGGGCCGGTATATCCGCATAAAAGCAAAATAGGGCTAAAGAAACAGGTAGCCCCACATTTCGGTTATAGCCCGCTGGGCGGCGAAGGAGGTGATATCGTTTTGGTCAAGGGGAGGCGACACTTCCACCACATCCATACCGATTAGCGGAAGGCGGGCCAGATGCCGCAGCAGCTCGAAAAGATCCCGGGTGGAAAACCCGCCCGGCTTGGGAGTACCGGTTCCGGGCGCCGCAGCGGGATCGAGAAAGTCGATGTCCAGGGAAATGTAAACATGCCTGCACCGGCCCAGCCGGGAGCATATCTGTGCGGCAATGCTGCCGATGCCCTGCTCATGGAGAGTGCGGGCGGTGATAATATTGGCGCGGCGACCCTGTAAAAACTGCAGCTCCTGCACCTCAAAGGAGCGAACCCCGACAAAGAAAAGGTGTTCCAGATCGATGCCGGGGCATTCCAGGGAGCGCCGGTGGGTGCAGCCGTGCGAAAGGCGGTTGCCGTCCAGCTCTTCACAGAGATCCAGGTGAGCATCGAGATGGATGATGCCCAGGGGCCCCGGGAAAACCGCCGTCGCCGCTCGCAGCAGCGGAATGGTCACCGAGTGATCTCCGCCGATAAAAAAGGGTATGGTCCGGCCAAAGAGCCGCTCTGCGGCGGCGGAAACCCGCTCAAAATACTGTTCCTGGGTCAACCCTGCCGGTTCGATGTCCCCCAGATCCAGCACTTGCAGTTGGGTCAAAAGCCGCCCCTCCTCCGTTGTAGGGGGGATATGCGTCGAGATGCTCCTGATGCGCCCGGGTGCCTGCGCGGCCCCCTTGCGGAAAGAGGCGGCTCCATCAAAGGGGAGTCCAAGCACAACGGCATCCGCCTCCTCCAGCTTTAGGGCCGGGTTATGCAAACTGTTCCAGATCGTGTTGTTTTCGCTCAATTTAATCACCACCTTAGGCTAGCTGCTATTTAAAGTGTGCTCCCGATGGAGACACGATGGGCTTTTCTACCGGGAAAAGCGGACCGGGTTTCCGTAAACTGTATTTTGCGGTGTTTCCCTTTCTGCGAAAAGCCGCTGCATAGCTGAATTATTCATCATGCCCTGACAAATTACCTTCCTTCACCAGCGGCATCATAAGTTAAAGCGAGTTTAGTCATACTAATGGCGTATCTCACACCCCGTATAGGGAGGTCTAAAAGTTTGAGCTTGCCAGACCGGGTTGTCCGGAGACCCATCGCCACCCTGGCCATAACCGCCCTGATCCTGACCATCGGGCTGGTATCGCTGTGGAAAACCTCCCTGGATCTGCTGCCGGATATAAAACCGCCGCTCATCGCCATTATTACCGTATTCCCCGGCAGCTCTCCCCAGGAAACCTTGCAACTGGTTACTGAGCCCATTGAGGCCCAGGTTGCTGCAATCGGAGGCATCACCAATCTATCTTCTCTCTCCCAGGAAAATATCTCCATGGTCCTGCTTCGTTTCCAGTGGGGTGCAAATCTGAACAGTTTGCGCGACGAAGTGAAAGCACACCTGGACCTGCTCCCACTGCCCGACGGCGCCGCCAGGCCCATTGTCCTTAAATTCGATCCGACCCTGCTGCCGGTAATGCAGGTGGCAGTTAGCAGCAGTGCAGACACAGTTAGCCTTACCGGCTGGCTGGAGCTGCATGTCAAGCCCCTTTTAGAAAAGGTACCGGGGGTGGCCAGCGTCAGCATACAGGGCGGAGCTTCACAGGGTCTCTTTGTCCGCCTGGATCCTACCCTGATGGCCCAGCAGCGTATTTCCTTCGACCAGGTGGCAAACATCCTTCGGGCCAGTCTCCTCGATTTGCCCGCCGGCATTACCGAGCTGGACCAGGAGAGGCAGCGCCTGCGCTTCCTGGGGCGCCCTGCTGACATTGAAACATTGCAAAAAATGGTCATCGGCTTCCAGGTTGACGAGCAGGCTATCCGGGAAATGCTGGGGCGCTCCCTTGACTTTAATCTAAATGAAAGCTTCAGCAGCTTCTTCGCGCTGCCCGATCTGAAGGATATACCCATGAGAACCATTTATGTCAGGGACGTGGCCCCGGGTATTCGCCTCAACGAACAGGGCAGCGCCATCATCATCGAGCTTGACCGTGATTTGCTGGAGCGGTTCAACCTGCAGCCGCAACTGCTTTCGATACTGCTTCCCCTGGAATGGAATCCGCATCACCACAGGGGGAATATTGTTATTCCCCTGCCTCCCGGGTCCGGTTTAGACGAGGAAACAATTAAAAATACCCCGCTGGTCCGGGTTCCTGATTTTGAAATGTGGCTGCTCCAAATCCAGGAGAAGGCAGAGCAGGGTCTGAAGGCCGCATCCGGCGCCCTGGAGCAATCGCTAACGGAAATGGCTGCCGCGATCATTGCCGCGTCAGCAACTGGAAGAGGCGGGCTGCCGCCGGGAGACGGCTTTCCCCTGCAGCCGGTAACCCTGGGCTCCATCGCCCGGGTGGAAACGGATCTCCGGCCGGCTTCAACGATCAGCCGGGTCAACGGCCGGCCCAGCGTCACCCTCTCGATCCAGAAAGAAGGAGATGCCAATACAGTAGCCGTTTCACGGCAGGTTGAGCAGGTGCTGCAAGAAATTAAAGAAGTGGAAGCAACGCTGGAACACCCTTTTTATATTCATACCATATACAACCAGGCCCGGGAAATTGAAAATGCCCTTTCTGACCTGGCCTGGGCCCTGGCCTGGGGTTCTTTCCTGGCCGTGGCGGTGTTGCTGATTTTTTTAAAAAACTGGCGCACCGTAGTCATTATCGGCCTTTCCATTCCCATGGCCGTAATTACCACCTTTGCCCTGCTTTATTTTGCCAATCTGACCGTAAACCTGATGACCCTGGGCGGCCTGGCCCTGGCGGCGGGAATGCTGGTGGACAATGCCATTATTGTCAGTGAAAATATTTATCGCCGTTACCAGATGGGGGAAAGCCCTGTCAAAGCCGCCGTATCCGGAAGCCATGAAGTGACCGGAGCGGTTTTGGCCTCCACCCTGACCACGATCAGTGTCTTTGTTCCGGTAGCTTTCATCAGCGGGCTGGCCCGGGAACTTTTCCGCGATTTTGCCCAGACGGTAAGCTGCGCTCTGCTGGCTTCCCTGATCATCGCCCTGACCATAATACCGCTTCTCACTTCCCGCCTCCTGGGGAAGAGGCCCCCTGATAGCCATCCTGGCCCGGCGGAATATAGCGGCTTCTACCGGCGCATCCTGGAGCGGGCGTTGCAATACCCCTGGGCGGTAGTAGCGGTGTCTTTATTATTTGTGGCGCTCTCCCTGCTCCTCTATCCGCGGTTGGATACCAACTTGTTTCCCGCTCCCGAAGAAAAGTCCTTTTATATTGATCTAACCCTGCCCCCGGGAACACCCCTGCACCGGACAGACAGCGTGGTGAAGCAGGTGGAACAGGCCCTGGCCGGCATGGACGCGGTAAGCGATTTTTTTACGCGGGTTGGCGAAAACCAGTTTTTTGGACTGCCCCTGGAAGGCGGCAACGCCAACAAGGCCCGGATCTGGGTCCATGCCAGCGAGGAATGGGCCGGCCGCCTGGCCGAAGTAATCCGGGAAGTGCGCAAAGAAGTGGAGCCGCTCCTGGAGAAAGGGCAGGCGGTTTTTACCCGGGAATCTCTGCTGGATGCCACAGGGCTGGAGACAAAGCTGGAGCTAATCGTTGAGGGAGAGGCTGTGGAAGGGGTTAAAGAAATATCGACGGAACTGGTAAAAAGGCTGCAGCAGCTTCCGGCGGTGACAGACGCGCTGTCCTTGCTGGAAGAAACCCGGCCGGAAATACAGGCCCGCCTGCAACACGGCCTGGCCCTGCAAAAGGGAATGACCGTATACCAGACGGCATCGCTGCTGCACCAGGGCCTGGAGGGCACGACGGTTGCCCGCCTGGAGACAGAACAGGGCCTTTTGGATTTGATTCTTTGCTACAGCGACAGCGGTATTGAAACCCTGTCCGACCTGGAGCAAATTAGTTTCTATACGCCGTCGGGCGCGTACATGGAGCTGGGTGATGTTGCTGTTTTTAGCGAAGGATACGGCCCCGCCAGTATTCCCCGGGAAAACCATAAAGTTGTGGGAGTCGTCCAGGCTCAGTACCGGGGCAACCTGGGTACGGTCAGCGCTGAGGCCATGCGCCTGGTCGAACAGATGCAGCTGCCTTTAGGCTACACGGTCAGGGTTACGGGAACAGCTGCGTTGATGCAAGAGGTCTTTGACGAACTGAAGCTGGTTTTGCTGCTGGCGGCCCTGCTGATTTACCTGGTGATGGCAGCCCAGTTTGAATCCCTGCTGCACCCTTTAATCATCATCTTGAGCCTGCCCCTGGCCTTCGGCGGCTCGATTATCGCCTTGCTGTTGGCAGGCCAAAGTCTCAATGTGCCGGCCCTGATCGGCGCGGTGGTGCTGGCGGGAATCCTGGTTAACGACGGCATTATCATGGTCGATTTTATCAACCAGCAGCGGCGGCTGCACGGCCAGCCGCTGCGCCGCGCCATTATAACCGGCGCCGTCACCCGCCTGCGCCCGATCCTCATGACCACCACCACTACAATTCTGGGGTTGATTCCCCTGTCCCTGGCCCTGGGCCAGGGAAGCCAGTTGCAGGCGCCGATGGCCATCGTTATTATCGGCGGCCAGGTTGCCGGCACCGCCCTGCTGCTCGTAGCCATTCCGGCGATCTATTTACTGTTTAACAGGGACGGAGGCCAGGCTACTTAGCCAGGTGGCCGGTTTTAACCTTTTCAGCGCCGTAGTCTTCTCCGGTTCCGTTTAAAAGATCCCGGAAAAGACGCAGGTAATGCAGGGCATTGGTGGTAGTTAAAAACTCGCGGCGCACCTTTTCCCGGCCGGCAGCGGCAAAATCTTTGGCCACGGCAGGGTTGCGCAGCAGCGTCAGCGTTTTTTCGGCGCACTCTTCTACGGTTTCCACCAGGTAGCCATTTACCCCGTCCTCGATCTGCCGCCTGATCCCGCCCACGTTGCCGCCGATGACCGGAGTGCCCTTCCACAAGGCCTCTGCAACGGTCAACCCAAATCCCTCACGCAGCGATTTCTGTAAGATTACATCGGAAATGGTTTGAAAGGCGTTGACCTCAATATTGGTGACCCCGTTAAAGTTGGTGACCACCTTAATGTCATAATCTTCTCCGGAGCGGCGCAGGGTATGGTAAAGATAATCCCACCCTTCCGGATCATCGGAGGCCATGGAGCCGACCAGGGCCAGCTGCACGCTGGGATACTCTTTTTTGACCATTTTATAAACTTCAATTACCCCCAGGGGATCTTTCCAGGGATCAAAGCGCGATACCTGGGTGATCAGCGGGCGGTTTCCGTCTACACCGAAACGGCAGACAATGCTCCGGGCCTGATCGGGCTCCAGTAAAATGTTTTTCGTACTTAAGGGATCGATGGAGGGCGTGATGAAAGTAAGGCGGTTTAACTGTGCCGCCTCGTTGACAAACTCGGGCATGGTGAAGATGGTGGCGTCATACTGCTTGACATACTGGTAAATAAAATCCCAGTAGGCTGGATTGGGCGTGGAGGTATCAATATGACAGCGCCAGATCCAGCGGGTGCGCCAACCTTGCTTAAGATAATTTATCAGGGCCACCGGCTGCGGGTCATGGACAACAATGATGTCATAATCCCATTCTTTCATATACAGGGCATTATCGCGGTTATAATCACGGAAAATATCTATTTCAGTCTGAGTCAGCTCACCTTCCTGGCCCTGAAGCCGGTTATGAAAAGTCTTGGTAACCTGGTAAAAGTCGGTGCTGCCGCGGATAACCCACCAGTCCAGGTTTAAACCCAGATCTTTTAGCAGCGGCACCAGCGAGTGCAGCTTTTCGGCCACACCGCCTCCGAAAGAGGTGGCATTGATCATGGCGATGCGGGCGTCTGACAGCTCCGCGGCGAGGCTTTTTAACTCTGCAGCAACTGCATCGTCCATAAAGGGAAGATAGTCATGGAGGCTCTTTGGTGTAACATGAACAATTTCCATTAATCTAGATCTCCTTTAAGCGGAGCATTTTTCCCGGGGCCGGGTGCTGCCCCTGCTCCCTTATTTTTGGCCCTTTCCATCCTGATAATACACCGGCGTGGATTGCTCCCGGGCTGCCTGAAAGCATCGACCGCAGCCGGCAAAATAATCCCTCCGGCTGCTCTGCTGTTCCTTTTGGCTGCGGCATGGCTGAAGCCAAAATGGTTATACTACCTGGTATGGAACAGTTGGGACCTTCTATTCCGGAGCTGTCCGGCGATAAAATTAATTTTAACGTTTACGCCCATAACCGCTCCGGAGTTACACTCCAGTTAAAACAAAAAAATCGGCTGATCGAGGTGCCCATGGAACAGCGGCAGCCTCACTGCTTCAGCGCCACGGTGAAGGGCCTGGGCCGGGAACCGCTGTACAAATTTGTCCTCGCAGGGGAGGAGGGAGCATACCCGGATCCCTGCTCCCACTACCAGCCGGAAGGGGTGCACGGATTTTCGCAGGTGGTGGATCATGACGCTTACTGCTGGGCAGATCAAACGTGGCCGGGCATAAACTGGCCTGAAACGATCCTCTACGAGCTGCACATCGGCACATTTACTGCGGCAGGCACTTTCCGGGCCGCCGCGGAAAAGCTGGACTACCTGCTGGAACTGGGGGTCAACGCCGTTGAATTGATGCCGGTGACCCAGACCCCCGGACGCTGGAACTGGGGCTACGACGGAACAAGCCTCTTCAGCGTCAACCATAATTACGGCACGCCGCACGACTTCAAGTATTTCGTAGACTGCTGTCACCGCAAGGGGCTGGCGGTGCTGCTGGACGTGGTCTACAATCATTTCGGCCCCGAGGGCAATTACCTCTCCCTCTTCGGCCCATATTTTACCAGCAAATACGACACCCCCTGGGGGGCAGCAGTAAATTATGACGACGCAGGCTGCGCCCTGGCTCGCAAGATGGTGCTGCAGAATGTGCGTTACTGGATTGAGTATTATCACCTGGACGGGTTGCGGCTGGACGCAGTGCACGCCATTTACGATCACAGCTCCCACCACATCCTGCAGGAAATAGCAGAAACGGCGCAGGATCTGTCGCAGAGGCTGCAGCGGAAAATCGTGATCGTTGCTGAAACGGACGAAAACAACGTGCGGGTGATCAATCCAATCGAGGCAGGGGGCTACGGCATTGACGCCCAGTGGATGGACGACTTCCACCATACGGTACACACCATCCTCACCGGGGAGAACAACGGCTACTACCAGGATTACGGCGATTTCAAGGGGCTGGAGAAAGTTTTCGTGAACTACCTTTACACCGGCGAGTATTCCCGTTTCTGGAAGAAAAAGCGGGGCACTGACGGCTCGGCCAATCCGGGACAACAGTTTGTGGTGGCTCTCCAAACCCATGACCAGGTGGGCAACCGGGCCCGCGGAGAGCGGCTGGCCCAACTGGTCGATTTCCCCTATCTCAAAGCGGCAGCGGGGCTGTTGTTCATGACGCCGTATATTCCCATGTTGTTTATGGGCGAAGAGTATGCCGAAGAAAATCCCTTCTTATTTTTCACCGATTATATCGATTTAAAGCTGAAGGAGGCGGTCTCCGAGGGCCGCAAAAAAGAATTCGCCGGCTTCGGCTGGGATAAAATACCCAACCCGGAGGATGACCGCACCTTCGAGGCCTCCAGGCTTACCCCCCGGGAAAAGTGGAAGCCACACCAGGAGCAGATGTTTCGCTTCTATCGCGATTTGATCAGGCTGCGCCGGGAGCACCCGGCGCTGCAAAGGCCGGAGAAGAAAGGCCTGGAGATCGAAGCGGATCCGCAGCAGCGGCTGGTGCGCATCAAACGGCGCGGCGGCGGGCGGATCGTAGAAGCTTATATCAACCTGGGCAAACGAAATATTCACCTGAAGCCGCTGCCCGGCCGGGTGATCTTTGATTCGGAAACACCATGCTACGGCGGGCGCGGCTACGACGGCGCTCCAGGGGCAGCCGGCAAGCTTTGGCCCGGGCAATTTTTACTGCTGGAGCAATAATGGCCGCCATGCCCGGCGGCCGCCACAGTATTAGCCAGCCCGGTTTATGCTTATTTCCTGAATAGATCAACGATCATGATCGCTATTCCGGCCGACAACAGGATCAGAGAAACCACAAAAGGAATCCCCAGGTTCAAGCTTAAGTTCACTTCACCGAAAGCAGGAGCACCAAAAATTACGTACCAGAACTTGGAGTACCCTGACCATGAAGCAAGACTTGCGGCATAAATTCCCGCCGTAATGATAATGGCGGCCAAAATAAACGCCCCGCACAAGGATATAAAACCTCCAGCAGCTATTCTTCTCACCGGAAGATACCTCCCCTATAACCGTATTTTTTTGAACCTGTTAAAAAAGTATTTCGTAAAGCCTTCTCCAGATCCTCCCTGAAAATGCCGGCAATGCCGGTGTCAAAATTCCCGAACCTGTTTCTTCCGGTAAGCTCAATCAAACAAACAGGGCCGTTCTGACCGGGCAGCCCTGTTTTTCATCATATAGTTCCCTGATAGAAGTTTGCCAAGGAAGTTTACCGCGCCGCTATATTAAGCCGGTCAGGAGCTGACCCCTGCCGGTTCAGGCTCTTCCAGGCCGGCAAAATATGCTTTAACCTCTTGCACGGTCATGGCGTCAATGCGCCTGATCATGGCCGGGAACAGGGGAGGGTAGATATCATAAAGGTATTCGTACATGCGGTCGACCAGGTACTCCACGTCGGGAACCACACCCCATACTTTTTGAATATGCTCCGTGGCCATGAAGAGGGCCTGGCAGTAGTCTTGCACCAGGGAGATTAGCTGCTTCATTTTGGAAACAAGGGTCATGTTCTCATTGCCGTTAACCGTGTAAAGTTCTTTCGCTTTCTGCACCGCCACCTCTTTCCAGCGGTTAACCTCTTCAATCTCCCGGTACGCCTCAGACAGGTCTCCACCGTGTTCGGCCATATATTTTTCCAGGCCAAAACGCAGGTATTCCAGGCGGGAATCGATGAACACCTTCAGCGTTTCCACCAGGCCGACGATATGCCGCGGATTTAAATTTACGGGATCGCGATTAAAGAGCAGGGCCGCGGGGTACTGCTCGATCTTTTTCAATAGAGCTTCGCAGAGCAGATAACCGTCCAGGCAGGGGCGCTTCTGCCGCCCCTCCGTCGGCCGCCAGCCCCAGTTGCAGGCCCGCTTCATCAGGCGCAGGTACATAATAATCTGCGTGTCCAGGTTTTCCTGCGCCAGGTCGTAAGCCGTTTCGTTAAAACGCTCCCCGTGGGCGGAAATGTGCACCGAAAGGTTAAAGTTTTCCACCAGGGTGTCAAAGATGCCGCAAAAATACTTGCCGTTTTCCCAGAAAATATGGGGGTAGGCAAACATGCCGCTTTTTTCAAGGGAGTAGCGGCCGACCCCGGTAACGCCCAGGGGCGGGTAGTGGCCGTCGGCGCGCAGCACCAGGCGGATCTCCGGGGCCCAGCTGATCCGGTCAAACTGCAGCAGCGGCAGCTTCTCCACCCCTTCGGCGATGAGGACCCGGTCAATATACTGATCCGGGGTGACGAAGTTAACGCGGTATTTTTCCCGGTCTTGCTCAAGGATATCCTGCCAGGCCTTAGCCATGATTTCAATGGCGATATCGCCGAAATCCATTAGCTCCAGGTCCTGGATATAGACCAGCACCGCATCGGGAGGGGCCTGGTTCAACTCCCGGCGCAGCACCGCCTTATATTGTTCAACCGCCTCGTCCATGTCAATGGGATACGGTTCGCTCTGGCCGCTCAAGTATTCGTTGAAAAAGACGGCGTAATCACCGAGGCGGTAGCCCTGATCTTTAACTGCCTCCCGCTTCATCCGGGTGATGGGGCGCCAGATCTCCTGCGAGATGGGGAAGTTGCGCGGTAGGGCCAGCAGATTACGGCTTCCGGCTCTGATTAAAAAGGGCTTATAGATATAGTCCCCTTTACCGATCAGGCTGTAGCGCGTTTTCTGTTCGGAGAGGTGCGGGAAGATCAGATAATCGATATTGGCCGCGGCGGCCCCCTCCAGCTTGTCTTCGCTGTAGGAAGCCTCCGGGGAGAAAAGGCCCTTATACTTTGGGTAGGGCACGTCGATAAAATTATGCAAAAACTGCATATTCCAGACTATTTCCTGGGTAATCTCTTCTTTTTTTAGCAGGGACACGTGGGTATGATGGGCATGGCCGTAGATGGGATAGAGCCGCCCCGAATGAAAATGCCCCTTAATTTTGTGAAAAATATCAGGGATGACTTCGTTGATCTGCTGCAATAGCTCATTGGTGTATTCCACGCAGATGGGTGCGTCCAACTTTTCCCCCAGCTGGATACCCAGGGTGTAAACATCCCGCCCTTCATCTTTTCTTTTTTTAATGTAGTTCTCATCCAGGATGGTCTCTTTCATGGGGTTGCCGTCTTCGAGATAAGAAAGCAGCTTCTCCGGCAAATCCCAGAGCAGTTCATGGGCGTGAAATGCCAGGATTACATAAACATCCTTCATGATTTTCGCTCTCCTTTATAAAAAATATTTGCTCCCATCCCTCTATTCAACCGCTAGCCTTTAATCTGCAGCCGAAAACTCCACACCCCTCTAAGCGTCGGCGAAAGGTGAAAATGATTACGTTAGACCGGTCGTCATCTGCTTAGAGGAATGCTGAAGCGCTTCAGCTTCGCCGGGCGAACGGCGCAGGCATCGTGCCGCCGGACTGTGCTGCAATTTAAGGCCCCAGACGGACAAGGGGCGACCCGGCGGTTTGCCCTCCCATGAATTTCCACGGCCCTGCTGCTGCGTTTCCGGCCGAATGCCGTTAACCGGAAGCAGCAATGCCTGCTTTTCCATTCTGTTTAGTTTTTCTCCGGAGCAAAGAAATTAAACTGGACCAAATGGGGCCAATAATGGCTGGAGCAGATAAAAAAGGGGCAGCCCTGCGGGCAGCCCAATGTTGAGGGAGTAAACATCCGGCATCAATAAAGCTGCCGGAAAGCTAACATGCATTGGTTAAGAAGCAATGCCTAAACAAATATATTCTGCATCTTGGAAATAGTTTTTACAACCGGCGAAAGCCGGTTTAGTCCAGCAATAAGCTTGAGCAAGAAAAATGAATCTATTAAAAAAACTAGATTCCGCTAGATGGAACTTGTTTCTAAAATTATTTAAAAAGAATTTTATACTGTTACTGCAGCCATGTCAAGTAAATAAATGTATCTGTAGCAAAAAAGGGGCTGTCCTATAAGAGAGGGGGGAGGGAAGTCTGCTGACCCGGAATGGACCGTGGAAAGTAACGCCCTCTATCCCGACCCTCCCCCACAAGGGGGAATGAGAATATCCCGTTGGCCGATCGGCGCCGGAACCCGGAAATGCTGTCCCAAAAGGGCTGCCCCTTTTGGGACAGCCCCTTTCATCCCAACACCGGTTCACGTCTAATTGCTGTAGCCCATCTTGCGGGAAACACGATTGGCTACGCCAACTACGATATCGACCAGCTCATTTTTCATGTAATAAGAGGTGATGCGGTTGCTCGGCCCGGAAATACTGATACTGGCAATAGCCTTTCCTTCATGGTTAAAGATGGGCGCGGCGATGCAGCGAACGTGCTCTTCCAGTTCGCCCCAATCCAGGGCATATCGCTCCTGCTTAATACGCTTTAACTCTTTAAGCAGCTGCTCCTTGTCAGTAATGGTTTCATTGGTATAGCGGACGAACTCTACCTGGGAAAGCACTTGTTCAAGCTTATCGGGCGGCAGAAAGGCTAAGAGAACTTTACCCGAAGCGGTGCAGTGTACCGGACCGCGGTTGCCCGGTTGGGCGAACATCTTGACAATAATCAGGTTATGCGACTCCACCTGGTCAATATAAACCACATCGCTTCCATCCAGAACAGCCAGATTGGCGGTTTCATTGCACCGCTCCACCAGTTCCTCCAGGTATGGGCGCGCCACGGTACGGATATCGGAATGATAAAGGGCCGCATGGCCCATCTCCAGCATTTTCAATCCCAGCCGATATTTGCTGCTCTCAGAATCTTGGGTCACATACCCCCGGTGCACCAGTGTGGCCAAAAGCCGGTGGACGGTGCTTATTTTCAACCCCACCTTCTCCGAAAGCTCGGTTACGGCCATGGCAGCACCTTCCTGCGCCAGTGCTTCAAGGATATTCAGAGCCCGCTCCAGAGACTGGACATAGCGGGCTCCCCCTTCTTTTAGCTCCCCTGCCATAGCACATTGCTCCAATCGGTTCTTAGTATTAATCTCTACACGGCGATTGTACTTAATTACAAGGGGCGGCGTCAAGCCGATTTGCTGCTGATCCATTATTGGCGCTTCAGCTTAGTTTTCCTTAAAAAACCTGGTTCATTTGAAAGGGAGCCTGATCAGGCACATGCACCATCAAGAACGGGGTTCCGTGAGCGGGTTGTCAGTCAGGTGAATAGAACGCTTCGCCCTGGCCGCTTCGGCCAGTTCACGGCGAAAATCAGGATGGGCAATACTAATCAGTGCCTCAGCTCTCTGGCGAATACTCTTCCCCCTTAAGTCCACCGCCCCGTATTCGGTGACGATGTACTGCACATCGTTGCGGGAGGTGGTCACCGAAGCCCCTTCGGTTAAAGCGGCAACAATGCGGGATACCTGGCCGTTCTGGGCGGTAGAAGGCAGCGCGATAATTGCTTTGCCGCCCGCGGCCCGGCTGGCGCCGCGGACAAAATCGACCTGCCCTCCCACTCCGCTATACAGAGTGTAGCCGATGGAATCAGCACATACCTGTCCGGTTAAGTCAACCTGCAGGGCAGAGTTTACGGCGGTCATTTTACGGTTGCGGCTGATCACAAAAGGATCGTTGGTATAATCTACCGGATGCATCTCCACCACGGGGTTGTTGTGCACAAAGTCATACAGCCTGCGCGTCCCCATGAGGAAAGTGGCGATCATTTTACCGGGATGAAGTGTTTTGGCCTTGTTGGTGATTACCCCGGCCTCATACAATTCCACCACTCCGTCAGAAAACATCTCCGTGTGGATGCCAAGGTTATTTTTGCCGGTTAAAAATTTCAAAACAGCATCGGGGATGGCCCCAATGCCGAGTTGCAAGGTGGCACCGTCTTCGATCAGCGCAGCCACATGCTCCCCGATAGCCCGCTCTACGGAACCTATTTCAGGCGGAGGCAGCTCGAGTACCGGCTCGTCTATCTCAACAATATAGTCCACTTCAGAAACGTGAATAAAACAGTCTCCCAGGGTGCGCGGCATGCGGGGATTGACCGCCGCCACCACCCTTTGGGCGCATTGCGCCGCCGTGCTGGTATAGTCCACTGAAACACCAAAACTCATAAAACCGTGCTCATCGGGCGGGCTAACATTAATTAATGCCACATCCACCGGCAGGTAGCCGTCGCGGAAGAGGCGGGGCACTTCGGAAAAAAACACAGGCGTAAAGTCAGCCCAACCCCGGTTGACCGCTTCCCGTGTATGCGGGCCAACAAACAGCGAATTGTGGTGGATGTGCCGCCGCATCTCCGGCCGGCAGAACTGGGCCGGACCCAGCATTAGAAAATGGTGCACCGTCACGTTTTCCAGCTCTGCCGCCCGGGCCACCAGGGCGTTGGTTAAAATCAGCGATTCCCCGGCTGCATGGGACAAGGTAACGTTGTCTCCCGATTGTACCGCCTGCAGCGCCTCTTCAACTGTGGTCAGCTTATCTTTATAAATTGCTTTCCAGTGCATCGCATCCTCTCTTTTATGTCAACTGATGGCCTGTGTGCAGCTTAACGCCAAATATTCACTTCAATGGCTGCTGCAACCCGGCTGAACATACGGGAAAGTGAACAGCCTGGTTTTATTAATTCCACAAAAAAGCAAAATCCCCTTGTTCAAACCCGGTTAAGGCGGCAACTCTCCCTTTGGAAATTGCCGCTTGCGCGAAGAAAGGGCGGCAATGTGCCAGACTCAAGAAATGAAGTCGTGCGATCAGCTCAAATACTGGTTCGGTGTTATAATATAAGGTGGATTGAAAAATGTACTGTACTAAGGAGAGATGCAGATGCTCTGGAAAGAAAAGGGACCGCAAAACACAGAGAAAACAGTGGAAGCGGCGCTGCGGCGGGCTCAAGAGCTCGGGATTAAACATATTGTGGTCGCTTCCAACAGCGGAGCCACGGCGGAACTTCTTGCCGGCAAAGGGCCTCAGATCGTATGCGTAACTCACCATGTGGGCTTTTCCGGCCCTGGAGTGGATGAAATGGAAGAGGAGAAGCGGAAAAAACTGGGCGAGCAGGGGGTCAAAGTGCTGACTACTTCGCACCTGCTGGCCGGAGTGGACCGGGCGCTGCGCCTCAAGTTCCAGGGTGTTTACCCGGCGGAAATTATCGCCTCTTCACTGCGCCTTTTGGGCCAGGGCTTGAAAGTCTGCGTGGAGATTAGCGTGATGGCCCTGGATGCGGGGCTGATCCCGTATGGTGAAGAGATTGTGGCCGTGGGTGGCAGCGGCAGCGGCGCCGATACCGCCTGCGTGATCCTGCCGGCCCATTCGAACAACTTTTTTGACACCCAGATTAAAGAAATTATCTGTATGCCGCGGGAGAAGTAGCCGCTTCTCCCCGGTAACGCTGCCCTTTTTAAGGTTGAAAGTGCCCGGACAGGAGCCATTGCAGCTGGACGCCCAAAGCTTTTATGCCTAAAGCATGGTGTAAACCTTCAGCCCCTGCAGGGAAGCCTTGCTTCCATTGGTGAAGACCGGCTTTGCCGCATGTGGCCTTTATCCTTCCCTGCTTATTCTCTCTCCTTGTACTCCTTACCCCCCGCATATATATGGAATGACCGTAACCACATCACCGTCAGTGGGAATATAATTCACAGGAGCGGGTTTGCCGTTCACCATGAACTCTGCCGTGAGCGTGCCCTGCCGGTCCACCAGTTCAAAGCCCAGGATTTCAGGTTTTTCGCGGGTGAGATACTGCGCCAGTTCTTTTAAGTTAAGAGCTTTCTCCGCCAGTTCCAGGGGAAATTCTCCCGTTTCACCGGGTTTGCGATAAGGCGGCAATAATTTTAGCGTTATTTGCAAGGCCATAGCTCCTTCCCTTTTGATCAATTCAAATTTAACCGGGCCAGGGTATCAGGAGCGGGGATCCCTTCTTCCGTCCATCCCCTCAAGCCGTAATATTCTGACAGCATCTTGCCAAGGTGCGGCAGGCTGCCCGCCGCGGCACCCTCGCGGCGATCGTGAACCAGCAGGCGCGGCGAGAGGGTGTCGTCTTTGCGGCTGATGCCCAGCTCCACATTGATCAGGCGCTTTAAATTAAAGAGCCTTTCCCCGGCATCCCAGAGCTCCTGCTCGCTCACCTCCCAACCGGTGACGCAGGAGAACCAGCGGGCTATATCGGCAGCGGTGACGTGGCCGCGTATAAGAAACTTGCACAGGCCCAGGGCGTTAAAGATACTCATAAAATCCTGCATTCTTTTGGCCAGGGCCGCTTTACCGCCGCTGCCGTGGGGGTCATACTCATCGGGCAGCCCGACCAGTGAGGCAGGAAAAGCCATATTTTCGTTGAAATAAGTCAGCCCCTCCAGGTGGCAGGCGCCGCGGTTGCCCGTGGCATAAACCAGGGCCATGCTGGTAAAGGCGCGGGGGTCGTGGAAAGCGACCTCCAGCCCCTTGCTCTCGGCAATAAATTCCTGCGCCAGGGGGCCGAAATGCGCCGCCGCTTTTTTTACCCCCAGGGACAGCTGCGCCCCCAGCCCTTCCCGCCCGGCAATCAAAGGGATCAGTTTGAGGATGGCCTCGCCGCTGCCCCACTGCAGATCCAGGCCGCCGCTGGCCGCTTTATCAATAAAACCGTGCTCGAACAGCTCCATGGCAAAGGCCACCGCCGAGGCGGTGGAGATGGTATCCAGGCCGAGGCGGTTGCAGAGATCGTTGGCGGCAATAATATAGTTGGGATCGTCATTTAAACACATCGCTCCGAAGCCGGCAATCGTTTCATATTCGGGACCGTGGGCCACGGTGCCGCGGTACGGGCCTATTTCCACTTTCATATCCTTGCCGCAGCGGATGGGACAGCTAAAACAGGCATAGTGCTTAACCCTTAAGCCCGCCTCGGCCATAGCCTGCCCCGACACCCTGGCCGCTCCTTCCGTCCAGGAGCCGCCGGTCCAGTTGCGGATGGGCAGGTCGCCCAGCCTCTCCACCAGGGGCACCCCCCCGGCGGTGCCGAAATCGGTCAGTCCCTTGGCCTTCTCCCGAATGCGCGGCAAGGATTCTTTACGCGCCCGGGCCAGCCCTCCGGGATCGGCTGCCTCCGGCAGGGTGCCGGAGCGGCGCGCAGCCACAGCTTTCAGGTTCTTGGCACCCATGAGCGCGCCGAGGCCGCAGCGCCCGGCGGCGCGGGCATCAACTCCGTCAATGATAATTGCCGCAAAAAGAACACCGTTTTCCCCCGCCGGGCCGATGGCAGCGACGCGGCACTCCTCAACCAGCTCTTCCTGGATTAAATCCTGGGTCTTGTAAACATCCTGCCCCCACAGGGAGGCAGCATCCCTGATTTCAAAGCCCGATCCGTTTAGGTACAGGTATACCGGACGGGGAGCGCGCCCGGTAATAATCAGGCCGTCATAGCCGCAGGTCTTGAGGGCGGCAGGCCAGTATCCGCCCACCGTAGCTTCGGCCCAGATTCCGGTAGCCGGCGAGCGGCCGCAAAAGACCGCCTTGCAGGCTGTGGGGAGTCTATGCCCGGTAAGCACGCCGGTGAAAACCAGCAAAGGAGCCGCCTCGTCAAACGGATCAATTTTATGAAAGCCCCGCTCGTAAAAAATTTTCGCCGCCAGGCCGGAGCCGCCCAGGTAGCGGCGGTAATACTCGCCGGGGAGCGCTGTTTCCTTCGCCTCCCCGGAGCTTAAATTTATCTCCAGCACTTTTCCATAAAAGCCGTAATGCATGTCCATCGCTCCTTTCCCGCCGGCTGGCCGCAGTTTAAGCATAGCACCGATTCAGACAATTGGGAAGAATGGCATTTAGGTGCTGGCACAAACTACCCCGGCAGCCGTAAATCCAGAATGCAAGGCGCAAGCGTGATTATTCATTTCAACAAGTGCTCCATTAACCAAGCAAACGGGACAGCTCCTCAACGGTGCGCACCAGGTATGTGGGCAAGGCCTGGACCAGTTCCCCCGGGGAGCCGTAGCCGTAGGTTACGGCGATGGCATCGATCCCGCAGTTGCGGGCCCCGATGACGTCGTACTTGCGATCACCGACCATGACTGTCCGGCCGGGTGAAGGAGAGGATAGCTGCTGCAGGGCAAAGCGGATCACTTCTGTTTTGTCGGTCCGGGTACCGTCCAGGTTGCTGCCGGCAACCACAGAAAAATAACCGTCCAGGTTAAAATGCTTCAGCACCCGGTCCGCAAAGAAGGTGGGCTTGGAGGTGGCCACGGCCAGTACCCGGCCCTGTTCCCGCAGACGCTTGAGCATGGCGGCGATGCCGGGATAGACCGTATTCTCGTAAATGCCGCGCTCGCTGTAATATTCCCGGTAATAAGCCACGGCCTGCATGGCCTGCCCCCATCCAAAGGAAAAAAATTCCTGGAACGATTCATGGAGGGGCGGCCCGATAAAGGGAACCAGGTCTTCGGGATCTGCCTGCAGGCCGAATTTAGAGAGGGCGTACTGCACCGACCGGGTAATCCCCACCTTCGGATCCGTCAGCGTCCCGTCCAGGTCAAATAAAATTGTCGTATATGCTTTCACTATTGGCTCTTCCTGCTTCCCGGCCATAAAGCACCCCTTCAAGCGCCAGGTTCTATGAGGATATTTCGCCGCAAGGGGCCAGGTTACCTGCCCTTAAACCCCCGGCTCCTGGTCCCGTGCAGCTATTGGCGGCGCAGGGCCCTGAAGCCGGAAATAATGTCTAGCAGTTCTTCGGTGATGGCGGCCTGCCGCTCTTGCTGAAAGGCGGTTTTGAGCTGGTCGAGGCGCTCGGCGATATTTTTTTCGGCGGCCTGCATCGCCGCCAGGCGGGCGGCATTCTCAGCGGCCAGGGAAAGGGCGCAGGCTCGATAGAGGGAGACGAAAAAATACTGGCGCAGCAGCGCGGAAAGCAGACGCGGTGCGGGCATGGTAAAGGTGGGAAGGGAGCGGGAATGCCAGGCCTGTTTTTGTTTGCGCAGGGCAGCCAGGTCTACGGGAAGAAGCATTTCGGCATGGGAGCCGAAGGTGGAATTGGAAAGAGGGCGGTTGTAAAAAATATAGACCTGCTGGATCCCTGCCGCGTCACGCCATCTTTCGATGCGCTCCAAAAGCAGCCGCACCGTGTCGTTGATCCCGGCCTGGGAGGCGGGGACGCTGAAACGCTCCGCCGGACGAATACCGCCTGTCCGGGCCCGGGAATAAGCCTGTTCGCCGATGCAGGCCAAAACCAAGTTGCCGGGTAGTGCGGCGCCCGGCTGTTCCCTCCAGTATTCCTCCAGGGCAAAGCTGACGATCTGTTCATTGAAGCGTCCGGCCAGGCCGTGATCGGAGCCGAAGATCAGCAGCAGCGCCGGCCGGCGCGGAACGGGTTTCGGATCAACGGGCAGCTCTTCTTTTGAGGATAACACCACCGCCAGTCCCATCTCCACGGTGCGGTAGTAATCATCCAAAGCTTCCACCGCCTTTTCATACTGGCGCACATTGGTGGCGGCCAGCGCTTTCATCGTGCGGACGATGGATGCGAGGTCCTCCCCGCTGTCGATCTGCTTTTGCAACTCTTCCAGGGTGCCGGACAAAATTATTTTCCCCCCTGCCGGCGGGCGCAGCGCGCTGCGCCACCATAATCTTTTACAGTTGGTTCTCCGCGTTTCCCAGGGCTTGTTTGGCAGTTTCCAGGATGGCGGCGCGGTCTTCGTCAGAAAGCGGTTCGCCGCGGCTGATTTTTTGGCACAACTCCGGTTGCCCCTCCCGTATCGCTGCCCTGATTTTTTGCTCGGCGGCGGGAATGGCCTCCACTTCTACATCGTCAAGGAGCCCTTCACTTACCGCCAGCAGGACGGCGATCTGCTCGCAGACAGGGATGGGTGCGAACTGGGGCTGGGTCAACACCTTGCGCACGCGGCGCCCCCGTTCGATGGCGGAGCGGGTTTTATCGTCCAGGCGGGTGCCGAAGCGGGCGAACATCTCCAGCTCTTCGAACTGGGTGTAGGAGAGGCGCAGGTCGCCGGTAACCCTCCGGTAGGCAGGCAGCTGGGTTTTGCCTCCCACCCGGGAAACGGATCGGCCCACGTCCACCGCCGGAAGATGGTTCTTGCGGAAGAGCTCCGGGGAGAGGTAGATCTGCCCGTCGGTAATGGAAATGAGATTGGTGGGGATATAGGCGGAAATATTTTGGGCCTGGGTTTCGATAATGGGCAGCGCCGTTAAAGAGCCGCCGCCAAACTCTTCCCGCAGGCGGGTGGAGCGCTCCAGCAGGCGGGAGTGGATATAGAAGATATCTCCCGGGTAGGCTTCGCGGCCGGGCGGGCGCTCCAGGAGCAGAGAAAGCTCCCGGTAGGCGCGGGCATGCATGGTCAGATCGTCGTAAACAACGAGCACGTCACGCCCCTGCTCCATAAAATACTCAGCCACGGTGGTGGCGGCGTAAGGGGCAATATAGCGCAAACCCGGCGGATCGTCGCCCGATGCGATGACCACGATGGAATACCTCATGGCCCCGGTTTCCCGCAGCCGGGCTATGACACGGGCCACGGCGGCGCCCTGCTGGCCGATGGCGCAGTAAACGCAGAGCATATCTTTGTCGGCCTGGTTAATGATTGTATCCAGGGCGATGGCAGTTTTACCGATCTGGCGGTCGCCCAAGATCAGCTCGCGCTGGCCCCGCCCGATGGGGATAAGGGCGTCCACCACTTTGAGCCCCGTCTGCAGCGGCTCGGTAACCGGAGCCCGGGCCATAATCGGCGGCGCTTCCCGCTCCACGGGCAATCGCTCGCTGTAAGAAAGAGGGCCGGCGTCGTCCAGGGGACGGCCCAAGGCGTCGACAACACGGCCCAGCAGGCCTTCGCCCACGGGAATGTCCACTACCCGGCCGGTGCGGCGCACCCGCGTACCGGACTGGAGCCCTTCCGAGGGCCCCAGCATGACCACGCCCACTTCGTTCTCATCCAGGTTGAAGGCGATGCCGAGGCTGCCGCCGCTGAATTCGACCAGTTCATCGGCCTGCACCCCGGCCAGCCCGGAGACCCGGGCGATCCCGCTGCCGATGGAGAGGACCGTTCCCGTCTCTTGCACCGCCGGTTCGCCTTTATGTTTGGCCAGGGCCTGTTCCACCAACGCTTCACTGCGGCGCAGCGCTTCATCAAGCAAAGCTCCCGCTTCCCGCTGCATCTGTCCGGTTTCAGGAGGCATCAACTTCACCACCTAACTGCTCCGCTGACTCCAGGGACTGTAAAATATGCTTCTCCACATCCTCAAGGTAGCTGTCCACGCTCCAGGCCACCCGGTGCCCGCCCGCTTCCAGCTCCAGGCCGCAGACCAGGCCCGGGTCTGTCCGGTAATCAAGGCTAAAGTCAACCGAAAGCATTTCCCCAAGGCGGCCTTGCAGCTGCTCCAGTTTGGCCTGATCCAGGTCAAAGGCGCTGCGCACCTGCAGTTTCGCCCCTTCCGCCGAAAGGGCGGCCTTTACCTTTGACCGTTCTTCTGCCGGCAGCCTTTCCACTTTCGTTAAAAAAACATGCCAGACCATCTCTTCCAGGCGGGCGTCGGCCAGATCCTGCAGGCAGCGGCGGGCGATCAAACAGGCCTGACCGGCCACCCGGCGGCGCAGTTCCCGGGCAAAAGACTCTTTTTCCCGGGCCAG
>JAKOVL010000073.1 GCA_029782095.1 Bacillota bacterium
CGCAGTTTTATTTCCGGACCACGGACGTTACCGGGACGATTACCCTGCCGGAAGGCGTGGAGATGGTCATGCCCGGAGACAACGTGAACATGGAAATTGAACTGATTACGCCTATCGCCATTGAAGAGGGGCTGCGCTTCGCCATCCGGGAAGGCGGCCGCACCGTCGGCGCCGGCGTGGTCACCAGCATCATCGAATAAAAAAACGGGAAAATTGAATGGTAAGGGTTAGGCGATGAAGTAAAAGGTTGCCGGATAAGGTCCGGGTAATTTTTACGGAGCATGTCTGTTTAAATCAGGCGCGAAGGAGGAGTACCGCAATGGCCAATCAAAAAATTCGCATCAGGTTAAAAGCATTTGATCATCAATTACTGGACCAGTCTGCCGGTAAAATTGTGGAGACAGCCCGGCGGACAGGAGCCGAGGTATCCGGTCCTGTCCCGCTGCCCACGGAAAGAAGTCTCTACACGGTAATCCGGGCACCCCACAAGTATAAGGATTCCCGGGAGCAGTTTGAAATGCGCACTCATAAGCGTTTAATCGATATCCTGGAGCCTACTCCGAAAACTATAGACGCTTTGATGCGGCTGGATCTCCCCGCTGGAGTAGACATTGAAATTAAGTTATAGCGACTTGGTTTTCGCAGGAGGTGTGGAAAGGTATGACCAAAGCGATATTAGCCAGAAAAGTTGGTATGACCAGGGTTTTTGACGAGCAAGGCCGGGCGGTGGCGGTCACGGTTCTCCAGGCTGGACCATGCTACGTTTCTCAGGTGAAAAGTGTTGAAACCGACGGGTATAACAGCATCCAGTTGGGATTCGGCGAGAAGAAAGAACACCGGGTAAACCGGCCTTTGCGCGGGCATTTCCAGCGGGCTGGGATCAAGCCCTGCCGTTTTCTCCGGGAATTCAGAGTCGATGATCCGTCCTCTTACCAGGTTGGACAGGAAATTACTGCCGGGATTTTTTCTCCCGGTGACTTGGTGGACGTTAGCGCTGTTTCACGGGGCAAAGGCTACGCCGGCTCGATTAAGCGCCTCGGTTTTCACCGCGGCCCGGAAACACACGGTTCCCATTATCATCGTGGACCCGGTTCGCTGGGTGCCATCACAGCCAGCCGCGTGTTCAAAGGGCGGCCTCTTCCCGGCCGCATGGGCGGCAAGCGCAGAACCGTGCAGAATTTAAGCATCGTTCATGCTGACAGCGATAAAAATATTTTAGTGGTTAAAGGTTCAGTCCCCGGGCCCCAGGGCGGCCTGGTGGAGGTAAAGCAATCCGTGAAGAAAAAGTAGACGGTGACAGTCGTTCCAGAAAGGAGTTGCCCTGATTATGCCAAGTTTAGCTCTATACAACTGCGATGGGGAGCAGGTAGGCGAAGTGGAAGTCCAGGAGGGACTTTTCGCCGTCCCTCTCAAAAAGGGAGCCCTTTATCAGACCGCCGTATCTCAGGCGGCCCGGAAGCGCCAGGGCACTTCTGCAACCAGAGATCGCAGTGAAGTAAAAGGTGGCGGCGCCAAGCCCTGGTCTCAAAAGGGGACCGGTCGCGCCCGCCACGGCAGCATTCGCTCTCCCATCTGGGTGGGCGGCGGCGTTGTTTTCGGCCCCCACCCCCGGGACTACGGTTTTAGCGTGCCTAAAAAAGTGCGCCGCACAGCCCTGCGCTCCGCCTTAAGCGCCAAGGTTAGGGAAGGGTTGCTGCTGGTGGTGGATGATCTGGCCATTCACGAGCCTAAAACCAAGGCCATGGTGCGGCTGCTGGAGAACCTGAAAGCCTCCCGCAGCGCCCTGGTGGTCACGGCAGAGCCGGATCAGAATGTGATTAAGTCAGCCCGCAACCTGCCGCGCGTGAAAACGATTACCGCCCGGCAGTTGAATGTGTTGGATCTTTTAAGCTATGACTACGTGGTTATGACCAGCGAGGCTTTGCAGAAGGTAGAGGAGGTGTTCGGAGGATGAAGAACGCCCGCGATATAATCGTGCGCCCGCTGATCAGCGAAAAGTCTACCAACCTGATGGAAGAAAACAAGTATACTTTTGTGGTCGACCGCAGGGCTAACAAAATTGAGATCAAACGGGCCTTGGAAGAAATATTTGATGTTAAAGTTAAAGCGGTAAATACGGCCAATTATCGGGGCAAGAAAAAACGAATGGGACGCTTTCCCGTAGGGCATCAACCCCGCTGGAAAAAGGCGATCATTACCCTGACCGACGACAGCAAGCCCATTGAGCTGTTTGAAGGCCGTTAGCGAGGGAGGAAGCAAGGATGGCTTTAAAAAGATTTAAACCGACATCACCGGGGCGGCGTTTCTTAACGGTATCAACTTTTGAGGAAATTACCAAAAAGGAGCCGGAAAAATCGCTTTTAGCGCCGCTGCATAAAAAGTCCGGCCGCAACGTCTATGGCCGCGTCACCGTCCGCCACCGCGGCGGAGGCCATAAGCGTAAATACCGGTTGATCGATTTTAAGCGAGATAAAGATAATATTCCCGCCCGGGTGGCCGCGGTGGAATATGATCCCAATCGCACGGCCCATATCGCCCTGCTGCACTATGCCGACGGGGAGAAGCGCTACATCCTGGCCCCGCTGGGGCTGCAGGTGGGGCAGACCGTAATGTCCGGAGAAAAAGCGGAAATCCGGCCTGGGAACGCCATGCCCCTGCAGCAGATTCCCGCCGGAACCTTTGTGCATAATATCGAACTGAAAGAGGGCGCCGGCGGACAGCTGGCCCGCTCTGCGGGTACTGCGGCCCAGCTGGTGGCCAAAGAAGGGCGCTTCGGGCACCTGCGGCTGCCATCGGGAGAAGTGCGCCTGGTTCCCTTAAGCTGCCGGGCCACTATTGGCCAGCTGGGCAACGTGGAGCATGAAAACCTGGTTATCGGAAAAGCGGGCCGCAGCCGTTGGCTGGGCAAAAGACCCGCAGTGCGCGGCTCGGTAATGAACCCGGTGGACCACCCCCACGGCGGCGGAGAGGGCAAAGCCCCGATTGGCCGTTCCGGGCCGGTTACGCCCTGGGGCAAGCCCACCCTTGGCTATAAGACACGGAAAAAGAACAAGGAATCGGACCGCTTGATTGTGAGGCGGCGCGGCAGCTGATAAAGGCGCGCCTTTATGGCTAGGCGCTGTTGAAACCATCTCAGCCTGCCTAAGGTGGTGCAGCTTGACAGGTTAGACCGAAGGGAGGTTTCCTGGATTGTCCCGCTCATTAAAAAAAGGGCCGTTCGTGGATGAAAGCTTGATGAAAAAAATTAGGCAGATGAATGAAAAAGGCCAAAAAAAAGTGATCAAGACCTGGTCACGGCGCTCAACCATTTTCCCCGAGATGGTGGGCCATACCATTGCCGTGCACGACGGGCGCAAGCATGTTCCCGTTTATATCAGTGAAGATATGGTTGGGCATAAACTGGGCGAATTTGCCCCGACCCGGACTTTTCGGGGTCACGGGCATCACACCGAGCGCTCTACCGCTTTGAAGTAGGGCAGAGGAGGTATTATTGTTCCATGGAAGCAAGGGCACAGGCCCGTTTCGTGCGCATTGCGCCGCGTAAAGCAAGGGCTGTAGTAGACCTGATACGTCAAAAAAATGTGGACGAAGCGCTGAGCATCCTGCGCTATATCCCTAACCGGGCGGCTGGCCTGGTAGCCAAGGTGGTTCAATCGGCCGCCGCCAATGCAGAAAACAACCTGGAACTCAACCGGGCCGGGCTGTACATTGATCGTATCTTTGTTGATGAAGGCCCTACGTATAAGCGTGTCCGGCCCCGGGCCAGGGGGCGCCGCTATCTTATTCGCAAGCGGACCAGCCATATTACAGTGATTGTGAAGGAAAGAAAGGAGGTTTAGATGTGGGACAAAAAGTAAGCCCAATCGGTTTCCGCATCGGTGTCATTCGCGATTGGGACGCCCGCTGGTACGCGGATAAAAACTATACAGAGCTGCTGCATGAAGACCTGGATGTGCGCCGCTACCTCACTGAAAAGCTGGCTGAAGCTGGAGTGTCCCGGGTGGAAATCGAGCGGGCTGCCAACAACATGCGCATTAATATTCATACCGCCAAGCCCGGCATGGTGATCGGGCGCGGCGGCGCCGGCGTAGAGGAACTGCGCAAGGAACTGGAAAAACGAACCGGAAAAAAAGTACACTTAAACATTATGGAAATAAAGGTCCCCGAGCTGGACGCTTTTCTGGTAGCCGACAGTATAGCCACCCAGCTCACGCGGCGGGTTGCTTTCCGGCGGGCCATGAAGCAGGCGCTTTTCCGGACCATGCGGGCCGGCGCCAAGGGTATCCGCATTTCGTGCAAAGGCCGCCTCGGCGGAGCCGAAATGGCGCGTCACGAGAGCTACATGGAAGGAACTGTCCCGCTGCATACCCTGCGGGCTGATATTGATTATGGGTTTGCCGAAGCCCACACCACTTACGGACGGATCGGGGTTAAGGTTTGGATTTATAAGGGCGAAGTTTTACCGGCGAAGGCCTCCGACCGGCAAGAGGAGGTAAGAGAAGATGTTAATGCCTAAAAGGGTTAAATTCCGCCGCCAGCACCGCGGGCGCATGACCGGAAGAACCAAGGGCGGCGCGGAGATTCAATTTGGTGAGTACGGCTTGCAAGCCCTGACGCCGGCCTGGATTACCAGCCAGCAGATTGAGGCGGCCCGTATTGCCATGACTCGCTATATCAAGCGGGGTGGCAAAGTCTGGATTCGCATCTTTCCTGACAAACCGGTTACCGAAAAACCGGCCGAAACCCGGATGGGTAAAGGCAAAGGCTCGCCCGAGTACTGGGTAGCCGTGGTTAAGCCGGGACGGATCATGTTTGAGCTGGCCGGAGTCAGTGAAGATGTGGCCAGGGAAGCCTTTCGCCTGGCCGGGCACAAATTGCCGATCAGGACTAAGTTCGTTAAAAGAGCTGAAGCGGGTGGTGTTGCTGAATGAAGGCGAAAGAAATACGCGAATTGAGCGACCAGGAACTGGAAGACAAGCTGAAAGAGCTGAAAGAAGAGCTCTTCAACCTTCGCTTTCAGTTGGCCACCGGGCAGTTGGATAATGTCATGCGCATCAATGAAGTCCGCCGGGGCATTGCCCGCGTTAAAACGGTAATCAGGGAGCGGGCTTTATAGCCAAAGCCGCGGATGAAGGAGGCTTAGTCAGGATGGAAAAAGCTAACCGCAAAGTGCGTACCGGCCGTGTTGTCAGCGATAAAATGGATAAGACCCGTGTGATTGCGGTGCAGCGGATCTCCCGCCACCCTCTTTACGGCAAAACCATTCGCCGGACGAAAAAATACAAGTTTCATGACGAGCACAATGAAACCAAAGTGGGCGACCTGGTCAAAATCGTCGAAACAAGACCTTTAAGCAAGCATAAAAGATGGCGCCTGAAAGAAATTTTGGAACGGTCGCAGCTGTAGATTCTCTACCGGCTTGAGCATGACGCCGGAAGGGGAAAGGAGAGGCGAAGATGATTCAAAGTGAAAGCATCTTGCAAGTAGCCGATAATTCCGGGGCAAAGAAAGTCCTCTGCATCCGGATTTTAGGAGGCTCCAAGCGCAAAGCCGGAAGGGTCGGCGATATTATTATCGCTTCGGTAAAAGAAGCCACCCCCGGGGGGGTTGTTAAAAAAGGCGATGTGGTCAGGGCGGTGATCGTCCGTACCAAAAGCCCCTTTCTACGCAAAGACGGCTCGCATATCCATTTCGATGACAATGCGGCCGTAATTATCAACGAGCAGAACAATCCCCGCGGCACCCGGATATTTGGGCCTGTTGCCCGGGAGTTGCGCGAAAAAGAGTTCATGAAAATCGTGTCCCTGGCCCCTGAGGTGATCTGAGAGGGGCAAAAGGAGGTGGCTTTAGCAGATGACGCAGAGAAAGCTGAATGTCCGCAAAGGAGACAAAGTGCTGGTGCTCTCCGGGAAGGACAAGGGCAAGAAAGGAAAAATCATTGCCACCATGCCGGCGGAAGGCCGGATTAAGGTGGAAGGTATCAATATGATCAAAAAGCATGCCAAACCCACTCCCAAGGTGCCCCAGGGGGGAATCCGGGAGATGGAAGGAGCAATTGCCCATTCTAAAGTAATGCTGATCTGTCCGGCCTGCAATAAGCCGACCCGGGTCGGCAAGAAAGTGCTGGCCGACGGGCGGCGCGTGCGCGCCTGTAAAAAATGCGGGGAATCAGTGGATAAGTAAGGAGGGTCGCGTTCGATCATGTCGCGCCTTAAGGAAAAGTATGAACATGAAATTAGGCCTGCCCTCGTGGAGCGCTTTAAGTACCGCAACATCAACCAGGCTCCCCGGATTGAAAAAGTAGTAATCAATATGGGTATAGGCGAAGGAAAAGATAATCCCAAATTGCTGGAAGCCGCGGCCAAGGATCTGGCAGCCATCACCGGGCAAAAAGCGGTGATTACCAAGGCCCGCTTGTCCGTAGCCAGCTTCAAGGTGCGCCAGGGCATGCCCATCGGCTGCAAGGTGACTTTGCGCGGCGTCCGCATGTATGATTTTCTAGATAAGCTTTTTAATGTCGCCCTGCCCCGGGTGCGGGACTTCAGGGGGGTTTCGCCCCGCTCCTTTGACGGCCGCGGCAATTTTACCCTGGGCATTAAAGAGCAAATTATCTTTCCGGAAATAGATTACAGCAAAGTGGAAAAGATTCTCGGAATGGATATTGTTATTGTAACCACCGCTAAAACGGACGAAGAAGCCAGAGAGCTATTAACCCTGATGGGGATGCCTTTTCGGGCCGCTTAAAGCCGGTCTAGCGGCATTCGCGCAAGTATGAAGGAGGAACAGGATGGCCAAGAAATCTATGATCGCTAAGGCAAAGCGTACTCCCAAGTTCAGTGTGCGCCGTTACCACCGGTGCCGCATTTGCGGTCGTCCCCGGGGGTACCTGCGCAAGTTTGGCATGTGCCGCCTCTGCTTTCGTCATCTAGCCAATGAAGGTAAAATACCTGGCGTGAAGAAGGCCAGCTGGTAGATGGTGAAAGGAAGAAAGGAGGGTTTTACCTGATGATGACTGATCCGATTGCCGATATGCTTACCCGGATCCGCAATGCCAACATGGTCCGCCACAGCACCGTGCTGGTTCCTGCTTCCAACGTAAAGCGCTCCATTGCCGAAATACTGAAGCGGGAAGGCTTTATTAAGGACTATGAGGTTATAAAGGATCAAAAACAGGGTATTATCCGTATCCATCTGAAGTACGGACAAAATAACCAGCGTATCATTAGCGGTTTAAAGCGGATTAGCAAACCGGGATTGAGAGTATACGTCAGCAAAGATGAGCTCCCCAAGGTTCTGGGCGGCTTAGGGATCGCCATAATCTCTACCTCGCGGGGTGTAATGACCGACCGGGAGGCCAGAAAAATCGGTTGTGGCGGAGAGGTACTTTGTTATATCTGGTAGCTGTAGTGAGGAGGTTTGCCGATAATGTCTCGCACCGGTAAAAAACCCATCAGCGTACCCCCGGGAGTCCAGGTGCAGCTTGATGGCAATACAATTACCGTTAAAGGCCCGAAAGGGGAGCTCACCCGACAGCTGCCCCCCGATGTTCTCATTGAACAGGAAGAGGGCCGGATTTTGGTAAAACGTCCTTCGGATAGTCCGCGGCACCGGGCCATGCATGGTTTGACCCGGACCCTTATCGATAATATGATCGTGGGTGTTACCGAGGGATTTACCCGTACCCTGGAACTGGTCGGCGTGGGCTATCGGGCGGCCAAGCAGGGTAAAAATCTAGTTTTGAATGTGGGCTTTTCCCATCCGGTAGTTTTTGAGCCGGAACAAAACATGGAAATTGAAGTGCCCAGCAATACCAAGATTGTGATTAAAGGAATCGACAAGCAGCAGGTAGGCAATTTTGCCGCCGTAATCCGCAAAGTCTATCCGCCGGAGCCCTACAAGGGCAAGGGTATCCGTTACGAAAACGAAATGGTCCGCCGTAAAGTGGGCAAAGCGGGCAAGTAGCAGGCGGGAGGTTATTTAAGGATGATTAAAAAACAATCGCGCAATGAAATAAGAAAACGGCGGCATCGGCGGGTCCGCAGTAAAATCAGCGGCACACCGGAAAGGCCTCGTTTAAACGTTTTCCGGAGCAGCCGGCATATCTATGCCCAAGTTATAGACGACCAGGCAGGACGGACTCTTGTCGCCGCTTCCAGCCTTGATCCCGGGCTGCGGGAGAAACTGGGCCATGGTGCCAACAGGGAGGCCGCTAAAAAAGTGGGCGAGCTGCTGGCCCGGCGGGCCCTGGATAAAGGGATTACTGAAGTTGTTTTTGACCGGGGCGGCTATATTTTTCACGGCCGGGTTAAAGCGCTGGCCGATGCGGCCCGGGAAAATGGTTTAAAATTTTAGAAAGGAGGGATGGCCAAGGTGTCGCACATTGAACCGTCACAAGAGCTCATCGAAAAGGTCGTTAAGATAAACCGGGTGGCCAAAGTGGTTAAAGGAGGGCGCCGGTTCAGCTTCAGTGCCCTCGTCGTTGTCGGTGACCAGAACGGCGTGGTCGGCGCCGGCCTCGGTAAAGCCGGAGAAGTTCCCGAAGCCATTCGCAAGGGCATTGAGAATGCTAAGAAAAACCTGATCCGTGTACCTATGGTTGGAACCACCATCCCTCACCCAGTGGTGGGTCGATGCGGTGCGGGGCGGGTCTTAATGAAGCCTGCTTCGGAAGGAACCGGCGTTATCGCCGGGGGACCGGTCCGGGCGGTCCTGGAGCTGGCCGGGATCAGGGATATCTTGACTAAATCTCTGGGTTCATCCAATGCTAAGAATATGATCGAGGCCACCATGGCCGGGTTGAGGTCAATGCGCAAGGCCGAAGAAGTGAGCACCATGCGTGGTGTGGAAGTAGACCAGTTGCTGGGGTAAGGAGAGGGTTAAGCAATGGCCAAGTTGCAGATTAAACTGATTAAAAGCCCCATATCCAGTCAACCGGGGCAGCGCCGCACCCTGCGGGCCCTGGGTCTGAGAAAAATCGGCCAGGTTGTGGAGCACGACGACGGGCCGGTAATCCGGGGCATGATCAGGAAAGTTCATTTTATGGTTGACGTAGCTGAAAGCGAGTAATTTTCTGAAGAGGGAGGTGCGGTTGTTGCGCCTGCATGAATTAAGCCCTCCTGAAGGGGCAAGAAGAGAAGCGAAGCGAAAAGGAAGGGGTATGGCCTCGGGCCTGGGCAAGACCGCAGGAAGAGGGCAGAAAGGCCAGAAATCACGCTCCGGGTATAAAATGCGCCGCGGATTTGAAGGCGGCCAGATGCCGCTTTTCCAGCGCCTGCCCAAGCGCGGCTTTACCAATATCTCCAAGAAGAAATGGGTTATAGTCAATTTGGAGGCGCTAAACCGCTTTAGCGACGATACAGTGGTTACGCCGGAGCTGCTCCACCGCGAGGGTGTGATCAAAACCCTTAAAGATCCGCTTAAAGTCCTGGCAAACGGAGATTTGCAGTGCAAACTGGTGGTCAGGGCGCACAGCTTCAGCGAGCAGGCCAAGGCCAAGATAGAAGCCGCCGGTGGGAAAGCTGAGGTGATCTAGCTTTGTTCGAAGCAGTGAGCACCGCTTGGCGCATTAAAGAGCTGAGACAGAGAATTCTATTCACCCTGGCCATGTTTGTTGTCTTTCGGGCCGGTTCGGCTATTCCGGTGCCCGGAGTCGATACGGGCGCCCTGGCCCAGCTGTTCCAGGGGGATAATATTTTTGGCTTTCTCAACATTCTCGGGGGGAACAGCCTCTCGAATTTTACCATCTTTGCGCTGGGGATTATGCCTTACATCAATGCTTCTATTATCATGAACCTGTTGACCATCGTTATCCCCAGGTTTAAAGAGTGGAGCCAGGAAGGCCCGGAAGGGCGGAAAAAGTTGACGCAGCTTACCCGCTACGGCACTGTCGTCATCGCCCTGATCCAGGGGATCGGCCTTTCCTCGCTCATTGCCAATACGGCTATTTCGGACCGAAGCTTTATCACCTTTCTTACGATTATCATCTCCCTTACCGCGGGAACCTCTTTTTTAATGTGGATGGGCGAGCTGATTACTGAAAAAGGGATTGGCAACGGTATTTCCCTGATTATCTTTGCCGGGATTGTGGCCGGGTTCCCGTATGGTGTGGCCGCTGCTGCGGAGCAGTACCGTTTCGGGCAGATTACCATTTATATTATTTTGCTGGTATTGATCTTAATGCTGGCTTTAATCGTTGGGATTATCGCCTTGGACCAGGGCCAGCGCCGCATTAATGTGCAGTACAGCAAGCGGATCGTGGGCCGAAAAATGTACGGCGGCCAGACCACCCACATTCCCATGAAAGTAAACCAGTCCGGGGTGATTCCGGTAATTTTCGCGTCGGTCATTCTATCCTTTCCCCAGACTATTGCCAGCTTTATCCAGCATCCCTGGGCGCAAAGGACAGCCGAAGCGCTGGAATGGGGTTCAAATCTTCATTTGAGCTTATACGTGCTTTTGATTATCGCCTTTTCTTATTTTTATACTGCCGTGCAGTTCGACCCGTTTCAGGTGGCAGGCAATATCAAAAAATACGGCGGCTTTATCCCCGGTTTGCGTCCGGGTCGTCCCACGGCGGAGTACCTGGGGAAGGTAACCTCGCGGTTGACCACTGTGGGCGCCTTTACCCTGGCTTTTATCGCTGTCTTTCCCGTTATTCTGCAGCGTTTCACCGGGATGCAGCTGATCTTCACCGGGACCGGCTTGATTATCGTTGTTGGCGTGGTCCTGGAAACGGCAAAGCAAATAGAAAGCCATATGCTCATGCGCAGTTACCGGGGCTTTATGAAATAGGTGCTTTATGATTAGAATCAAATCTCCCAATGAAATAGAGGCGATGCGGCGGGCGGGGCGCATAGTTGCCGCAGTGCTCCAGCAAATGGGGCAAATGGTCAGACCCGGTATAACCACCGCCGCCCTGAATAAAAAGGCGGAGCAGCTTATTCGCAAAGCCGGGGCTGAGCCCGCTTTCCTGGGGTACCATAATTTCCCTGCCTCGATTTGTACTTCTGTTAACGAAGAAGTAGTGCATGGCATTCCGGGGTTGCGCAAGCTTAAAGAGGGCGATATAATCAGCATTGATGTGGGTGTGCGGCTTCAAGGCTACTACGGTGATGCGGCCGCAACTTTTGCCGTCGGAGAAATCTCACCGCTGGCGGCCAGGTTGATTGAAGTTACCCGGCAGTCCCTTTACGAGGCCATTAAGGCGATGCGGGTGGGAGGTCGCCTGTCGGATATCTCTCATGCGGTGGAGTCATATGTCAAGCTGAACCGGTTTTCGGTCGTGCGCGATTATGTCGGCCACGGTATTGGCACCGAAATGCACGAGGATCCCCAGGTGCCCAATTTTGGCCCACCGGGCCGGGGCCCCGTGCTCCAGAAGGGTATGGTTTTAGCCATCGAACCGATGGTCAATGCCGGCGGTTGGGAGGTTGAAGTATTGCCAGATCAATGGACCGTGGTTACTAAAGATCGCAGTTTATCCGCTCATTTTGAACATACCGTTGCCCTTGGTGAAGACGGTCCGGAAATCCTGACCGTGCTCGAGCAGTAAAGGGGTGGTATGATGGATGAGTTTAAGCCCGGGCAGCTGGTTCGCTCGCTGGCGGGCCGGGACAAGGGTGAACATTATCTGGTGATCAAGGTGCTGGGGCCGCGATACGTGTTGCTGGCCAACGGGCGCAGCCGGCCGTTAAACCGGCTTAAAAAGAAGAACATTGCTCACCTCCAGCGATACAACCGTCGGGCCGATATTCAAGAGTTGTTAGATGCGCAAAAGCTCACCGACAGCCAGGTAATTAGATTAATTAAAGAGCTGGCGCCGCTGGAAGACGTTTCAAGACAGGAGGTTTAAAAAGCCGATGACCAAAAAGAAGGATGTCGTAGAGGTAGAAGGTACGGTTATTGAACCACTTCCGAACGCCATGTTTCGGGTCGAGTTAAAAAACGGTCTCAAGGTGCTGGCTCACGTTTCCGGAAAAATTCGCATGAACTTTATCCGCATACTCCCCGGCGATCGGGTGCTGGTTGAGCTATCTCCATATGATCTTACCCGGGGGCGGATTACCTATCGCTATAAATAAGGAGGCGGCAAAAGATGAAGGTGAGGCCCTCAGTCAAACCGATGTGCGAAAAATGCAAGGTTATTCGCCGTAAGGGCAAAGTGGTGATCATCTGCCAGAACCCCAAGCACAAGCAGCGGCAGGGTTAAGAATAGGACCCCTTGCTATAGGGAAATATATCTTTGTTTAGCTTTTTTTGGTTTTCCAGGACTGGTGAACATGGTTAAGGAGGTGTAAAACATTGGCAAGAATCGCCGGAGTTGACTTGCCGCGGGACAAGAGGGTGGAGATTGCGCTCAGTTATATTTACGGGATTGGTCGTGCCCGGGCCGCCCAAATTCTGAAAAACACCGGAGTAAACCCCGATACCCGTGTGCGCGATTTAACTGAAGATGAAATCAGCCGCTTACGGGAATTTATTGATAAGAATTATAAGGTCGAAGGTGACCTGCGCCGGGAAGTGGCCATGAACATCAAACGGCTGGTGGAGATCGGCTGCTACCGCGGTATACGCCACCGCCGCGGCCTGCCCGTGCGGGGCCAGAACACCAAAAATAACGCCCGGACGCGCAAAGGGCCGGCCAAGACCGTCGGCGTCCGCCGCAAGAAATAATGATCAGCAGTTAGCAGTGGTTCGCAAGAAGACGGCTGCAGCTTGGCAGGGGCGCTGTGGGCAAGTGAGAACTAATGCCTTTTCAGTCGCAAACCTATGGGGGTGCAGTATGCTGCCCTCCCATGATGGCGTCATGATCATGGCATCTGCCGTAGGGGCGGCGCTGCTTTAGAATCCGAAGCGTGGTCGCACCCTGCCAGTATGCAAATAGAAAGGAGGAGGCCATAAACTTGGTCAAGAGAAAAGGAGCACGTCCCAAGCGGCGTGAACGTAAAAATGTTGAACGCGGGGTCGCCCATATTAAATCGACCTTTAACAATACAATTATTACGATTACCGATATGAACGGCAATGGCATCGCCTGGTCCAGCGCCGGAAACGTGGGCTTTAAAGGGTCGCGGAAGTCAACGCCGTTTGCTGCCCAGCTGGCTGCCGAAACGGCGGCGCGGGCAGCCATGGAACACGGTATGCGCCAGGTCGAAGTTTTGGTTAAGGGGCCCGGAGCAGGCCGGGAAGCGGCTATTCGCTCGCTGCAGGCTGCCGGGCTGGAAGTGAATATGATTAAGGACGTTACCCCGATTCCGCATAACGGCTGCCGTCCGCCCAAGCGGCGGAGGGTCTAAGCCTGAAACTTACAAACGGGAGGTGTAGCTAAGAATACGATGGCACGCTATACAGGAGCAGTTTGCCGTTTATGCCGCAGGGAAAGAATGAAGCTGTACCTGAAAGGGGACCGCTGTTATTCCGATAAATGCAGCGTGGTTAGGCACAATTACCCGCCCGGGGAGCACGGCCAGGCTCGCCAGAAGTTTTCCGAGTACGGGCAGCAGTTGAGGGAGAAGCAGAAAGCAAAGCGCATTTACGGTGTGCTGGAGCGCCAGTTCAGGCGCTACTTCAAAGAAGCAGACCGGCGCAAAGGTGTGACCGGTGAAATTTTGCTGCAGCTTTTAGAGAGCAGGCTGGACAATATAGTCTACCGCCTCGGCCTGAGCCGTTCCCGGTCGGAAGCACGCCAGCTGATCAATCACGGCCATTTTGAGGTGAACGGCCGTAAAGTGGATATTCCCTCTTATTTAACCCGGCCCGGGGACGTCATTGCCGTCCGGGAGAAAAGCAAAAAACTGCCCGTGTTTAAGGAGATCGCTGAAGCGCGGGATCAGCAGGGTACTGTAGACTGGCTGGAAGTTGACTATGAAAAGCTCGAAGGCAGAATAGTGCGGGTGCCGCAGCGGGAGGAAATCGATGTGCCTCTGGCCGAGCACCTTATCGTCGAACTTTATTCCCGGTAAGCGGTAGCAAACCCTCAATAACCTTACCGAGGAGGGTATACAGGTTCCTATGATCGAGATTGAAAAGCCTAAAATCGAGTATGTGGAAAAGGACGAAAAGCTAACCTACGGCAAGTTCGTCGTCGAACCGCTGGAGCGTGGCTACGGGATTACTCTGGGCAACGCTCTGCGCCGGATCCTTTTATCATCGCTGCCCGGCGCCGCAGTGACCAGCGTTAGGTTTGATGGTGCTTTGCATGAGTTTTCGACGCTGCCCGGAGTTCTTGAGGATACCATTGAGATTATCCTTAACCTGAAAAACCTGTCCATGAAAATTCACAGCAGCGAGCCCCAGACCCTGATTCTGGACACCGATAAAACAGGCGTGGTCAGGGCCGGTGACATCAAGGCACCGGCGGAGGTGGAAATCTTAAACCCTGACCTGCCGATCTGTACTCTGGAAGAGGATGCCCGCATCTACATGGAGATGACGGCAGTTAATGGTCGGGGCTATGTACCTGCGGAGCGGAACAAGCAGCCGCACCAGCCTATCGGCGTAATCCCGGTGGATTCCATCTTTTCGCCGATTCGCAAGGTTAACTACCAGGTGGAAAATACCCGCGTCGGCCAGGTTACCGATTATGACAAATTAACCCTGGAGGTCTGGACCGACGGAAGCGTCAAACCGGACGAAGCGGTGTCCCTGGCGGCGAAGATTTTAAACAAGCATATCGCCCTGTTTGTCAACTTGACCGAGCAGGTGGACGAAGTGGAGATCACCTCAGATCGCCAGGAAGAGGATAAAGAAAGGCTCCTGGAAATGACCATTGAGGAGCTGGATCTGTCTGTACGCTCTTACAACTGCCTGAAGCGGGCCGGGATCAATACCGTTGGGGAACTGGTCCGCAAGACCGAAGAAGAAATGATGAAAGTACGTAATTTGGGCAAGAAATCCCTGGAAGAAGTCGAGTCGAAGCTACGTGAGCTTGGCTTAGGACTGAGCAAGGGCGGGGAGTAATTGCTGTAAGGAGGAATGAAGATGGCATACCAGAAACTGGGCCGGAAAAGCGGACCGAGGCGGGCTCTGCTGCGCGGCCAGGTCACCTCGCTTTTGGATACGGGGCGTATCGAAACTACCTCGGCCAAGGCCAAAGCCATCCGTCCCATCGCCGAAAAGATGATCACGCTGGCCAAGCGGGGCGATTTGCATGCACGACGCCAGGCTCTCGCTTTTCTATTAAGTGAAGACGTGGTTACCAAATTGTTTGAAAAAATCGGCCCCAGGTTTGAAGGCCGTGAAGGCGGTTACACTCGAATCGTGCCCATCGGGCCGCGGCGCGGTGACTCAGCACCCATGGTCATCCTTGAACTGGTAAAGTAAGCAGGCTGGTGTATGCTTTTTCTGAATTGCCCTTTTCCCCAAGGCTGCCCTTCGCATGAATGTGCGGGGGCATTGCTTTCTGAATGCAGAATGCGGAATATGGAAACCAGAAGTAAGTGGTTCATAGCCGGGGTTTCCCCATAATCCCCTCCCCCGGGGCATGACACAAGCACCCCCTCTCCCTGGCCCTCTCCCGCCAGGGGAGAGGGAACTGCTCCTCTTGGGGAGGAGGGCCAGAGCGAGGGGCGAATGGGGAAGGACACAGAATAAGGGATACAGAATAAAAGCCGGGAACCAAAAACTCCCTCTCCCTGGTGGGGGGGCAGGAGACAGAATTAGAGCAGGGTAATAGTGCAGTTTGTACGAACAGCCACTCCCTCCTTCTTAACGGGGTAAGCCGGGGTGGCGGTGGAATGGGAAAGGACGCAGGTCTCAGAATAAAAGCCCGGGAAATGCAGATTTTATCGCAGGGGCGCAGCGCGCTGCGCCCGTCATCTGCAAAGGTGCCGGTTTAAATTTGCGCTGCACCGCACCCGCGAGGACAGCGGAGGTTTATTGCCTTGAACATTAATAATATTGAACAAAGTCCTTTTATAAAGATCGAGGGTCTGCATTATTACTACGAAGCCGAAGGCGGGGAAATGATCGAAGCCCTGGCCGGAATTGATTTGGAAATAAGGCAGGGGGAATATGTGGCCATAATCGGGCCCAACGGCTCCGGGAAAACGACCCTGTTAAAACATTTGAACGCACTTTTAATACCATCCGCCGGCAGCGTCACCGTATCAGGCCTATCCACTGCCGATGAGGCCAACTTTCCAGAAATACGGCGGCAATGCGGCATGATTTTCCAAAACCCTGACAACCAGCTGGTGGCCACCACGGTGGAGGAAGACATCGCTTTTGGCCTGGAAAACATGGCTCTGCCTTCACCGGAAATTCGCGAGCGCGTAGCTGAAGCCATGCACATTCTTGGTCTCACCGGCCTGGAGCAGCACCCGCCTCACCTTTTGTCCGGCGGCGAAAAACAAAGGGTGGCCATCGCCGGTGTTCTGGCCATGCGCCCCCGCTGCCTGCTCATGGACGAGCCCACAGCCATGCTTGATCCTGCCGGCCAGCAGGAGGTTCTCGCCGCTGTGCATAAATTGAACCGGGAGCGGAATATCACCGTCGTCCACGTGACCCATTTTCCCGAGGAAGCGGCCCTGGCTGGGCGGATTGTGGTTATGGACCGGGGTGCGATCGTTGGGGACGCCCCCCCCAAGCAGCTATTGAGCCGGCTTTCCATGTTGCACCGGCTGGGGCTGCAGGGGACCATGGCCGCCGAACTGGCCGCGCTGCTGCGGCAGGACGGTTTGGCCCTGGATGGGGAGATCATCCATATGCGGGAGTTGAGCGATGCGCTATGCGCCTTGGCACAGAAAACCTAACTTATACCTACATGCCCGGGACTCCTTTTGCCAACACAGCGTTAAAAGAAGTGACCATAGACATTGAGCCGGGCAGCTTTACAGCCCTGCTCGGACGTTCGGGCTCAGGCAAGTCCACATTGATTCAGCATTTAAACGGACTGCTTAAGCCCACTTCTGGCCGCGTGCTCATCGATGGACAGCCCCTCGGCAGCAACCGTGCGGATTTGCTGGAGCTAAGGCGGCGCGTGGGGCTGGTCTTTCAAATGCCTGAGCAGCAGTTCTTCGCCGAGTCGGTTTTCGACGAGATTGCTTTTGCGCCCCGCAACCTGGGGCTAAACGAAAAAGAAGTGGAAGAGAGGGTGCAGCGATCGCTGGAGCTGGTCGGGCTGGAGGGGGAAAACCTGCAGAAACGCTCGCCGTTTCACCTCAGCTCGGGGCAAAAGCGGCTGGTGGCCATTGCCTCTGTCCTGGCCCTTCGGCCCCGGGTATTGATCCTTGATGAACCGACCGCCGGCCTGGATCCAGGGGGGCGCCGGCATCTTTTTTCCCTGTTATCCCGTTTGAATCGCCGGGAAAAGTTGACCGTGCTTATTGTTACCCATCACCCTGAAGACGTGGCGGCCCTGGCTGATCAATGCCTTGTCTTAAGCGGCGGCCGGCTGGTTTTAGCCGGAACGCCTGAAGAGGTGTTCAGCCAAAGTGAGGAGCTGCAGCGCCTGGGGCTGGCCCTGCCGCCGGTGACGAGTTTAATGAACGAACTGAATGCTCAGGGCGCGCCGGTTCCGGGGCCGGTTTTTTCCCTGGAGCAGGCCCGCCGTGTGATCAATAACTGGTTTGGGCGGGGTGAAGAATCATGAGCCGCAGCATTACCCTGGGCCATTATCTACCGGGAAGCTCCCTGCTGCACCGCCTCGATGCGCGGTTCAAGCTATTGTCGCTGTTTATCTTCCTGACGGCCCTGTTCTGGTTGAAAACCTTTGGCGGCATGGCTGCAGCGCTGCTGCTATTGAGCCTGCTTTTAGCCACGGCCCGGGTGCCCTTCCGCTACCTGGTGCGCGGCCTGCGCCCGTTGATGTATATAGTTCTGTTTACGTTACTGATCTATTTCTTTTTCACCAAGGGCGGCGTCGTCCTGCTGCGCCTGGGTCCTGTAACCGTGGAGCAGGCTGGGGTGAGCGAAGGCTTGTTTATCGTGGCCCGCCTGATCGGCCTGGTCATGGCCACCCTGCTGGTTACTCTTACAACCACCCCCCTTTCTCTGACCCACGGACTGGAGTTTTTTTTAAAGCCATTTCAGCTGATTCACCTCCCCGTGTCCGAGATTGCCATGATCATGACCATTGCCTTGCGATTTGTCCCCACGCTAATGGAGGAGAGCCAGCGTCTTATGCGCGCTCAGATCTCCCGGGGCGCCGATTTTGAAAGCGGCAACCTCTGGCGCAAAGCGCGCAATCTCATTCCTTTAATTGTGCCCCTTTTTGTCAGCGCCTTTCGCCGGGCCGACGAACTGGCCCTGGCCATGGAAGCCCGCGGATACCGCCTCGGCGCTCGCCGCACCCGCCTACATGAAACCAAAGCGGCTTTTCGCGACTGGGTGGTGCTGTTTATCAGCATCGCTATCCTGGTTGTGATCATTGTGGCGAAAATTTAGCTGGTTAAAGCGGATTTAGTTATAGAGAAGAGTGTAAGAGCCAGAATACAGGATGCCGGAGAATAGTTTCAAAGATCGGCAAGTGAGATTATCGAAAATATCCTTGTCCAATGACCGGTAGAATGGCTGGCCCTGCCCCTCCCCCGGTGGGTAAGGGTTAGGGAGAGGGGCCAAGCAGCCCAAAGCAGTGCTGCGAAAATCTCTTGGGAGTATGGAGCTGTGAGCAAGATTAAGCTGCACATCAGCTATGACGGGACCCGCTACAGCGGGTTTCAAATCCAGGATAACGCGCCCACCATCCAGGGGGAACTGGAGAAGGCGCTGGCGGTTATCTACAAGCAGCCCGTGCGCCTCACCGGCGCCGGGCGCACCGATGCCGGGGTGCATGCCCGGGGGCAGGCAGCCCACTACGAAGCCCCTTTCCCCATAGCCGTAAGCAAACTGCCTGCCGCGCTGAATGCTGCCCTGCCCGGCGATATTGTCATCACCGGGGCCGAGGCGGTCCCTGCGGATTTTCATGCCCGCTTTCAGGCCAAGAGAAAGATCTATTGCTACACCGTGGACCGGGCGCCATACCCCCAGGTCATGCTGCGCCTGTACAGCTGTCATTTCCCGGCTGCCCTGGACCTGGAATCTATGCGGGCCGGAGCAAAGCTTCTCCAGGGCAAGCACGATTTTGCCGCTTTCCAGGCTGCGGGCAGCTCCGTGCGCGACACGGTGCGCACCCTTTACCGGGTCGAGGTGCACGAACTGCCCCGGGAGCATCTGCTGAAGATTCAGTTTGAAGGAGACGGTTTTCTTTACAAGATGGTGCGCCTGCTCACCGGCAGCCTGCTTAAGCTGGGCCAGGGCAAGCTGGCGGTGAAGGACCTGGCCGCCGCCCTGGAGGGCCGCTGCCCGGCAGCCGTTGGACCGGCCGCTCCGCCGCACGGCCTTTGCCTGGAGCGGGTGATCTACGAATAATTTTTTGCGAAACCACGCGGTAAAATGCGTTTTTTGCGCAGTTTTTGCTTGACACTGCACAACCCGTGTATTAAAATGATGTTTGTGACTGAATGGAGGAAGTGGAGGTAAAAAATGCATACCACCTATATGGCCAAATCCCGGGACATTGAGCGCAAATGGTATATTATCGATGCGGCAGGCCGGCCTTTGGGCCGGGTAGCGGTTGAGGCGGCCAGGTTGCTCAGAGGAAAACATAAAGCTATTTATACCCCCCATATCGATACCGGCGACCACGTCATTGTGCTCAATGCTTCCAAGGTTGCACTGACTGGCAACAAGTTACGGCAAAAGTACCACTATCGCCATTCCGGTTATCCCGGCGGCCTGAAAAAGACCGATTATGCCACTTTGCTGGCGGAGAAACCGGAACGGGCTGTATATATTGCGATAAAAGGGATGCTGCCCCATAACCGGTTGGGCCGCGCCATGCTTAAAAAATTAAGGGTTTATCGCGATGATAAACATCCCCACGAGGCGCAGCAGCCCTTAATGTGGGCGGAAGGGCCGCAGCCTGAAGAGAAAGGAGGCCCTGCATCTTGAGTGTAGTGCAATATATGGGCACCGGACGCCGCAAGGAATCTGTGGCCAGGGTGCGCCTGGTTCCAGGTGAGGGCAAGGTTATTATTAACGGCAAACCGATGGATCAGTATTTCGGGCTGGAAACTTTGAAGCTGATTGTGCGCCAGCCGCTGGTAGCTACGGGTACCCTGGATCGGTTTGATGTGATTGCCAAGGTCGAGGGCGGCGGTTTTTCCGGACAGGCCGGGGCCATCCGCCACGGCATTGCCAGGGCGCTGCTTCAGGCCGGCGAAGAATACCGTCAGGTGTTAAAGAAAAATGGCTACCTCACCAGGGATCCACGCATGAAAGAGCGTAAAAAATACGGCTTGAAAAAAGCCCGCCGCGCGCCCCAGTTTTCCAAGCGTTAAAATTGTTGTTTATATACAACTCGCGATTGTTCAATTTGCTTCAACTTGCAAAGTATATTTTCGGGCCTGCAAAACCGTCATCGGTTAAAAAAACCATGGCGGTTTTTTTGTGGACAAAAATTAATCATTTTGCACAAATCTAGCACCGGTATAATTAGAACTAAAATTGGAGGAACACCTACTTGGTGTTGCATGACATTTTTCATGTTGCAGCTGTTAGAAAAGTGTGCGAAAAACTGTTATAATCGAGCAGGGGGATCCTATGGAACAACCTGAAATCATTATTAATACAACCATGTCAAAAGAAGATTATCGGAAATTTTTATACATAGCAGCCTTCAGAAGAAATAAAGCTGTAATCCCTTTGCTGGGGTTAATCGCTTTTGCTGCAAGCATAATAGTAAGTTTTGATAGTGGTAATTTAAATTTTACAATGCTGATCATCAGCTGGATTGCCTTGTTTGCTCTGGCAATAGCCGTTGTTGTATTTAAAGTTGAAATGAGAAATGCACAACGAATAAAAACAGATCAAACAGGTGCCTTTGATAGCATTAATATTTTAAAGTTTTATGATGACCGGATTGTTTTTGAGAATAAAGAGCTTAAGTCGACGGGTGAGTTAAGATATAATCAATTTTATGCTTTAATGGAAACTAAAGATTATTTTATTTTTTATTTAACAATAAATCAAGCGGCCCTGGTAAGAAAAAAAGATGTTCATAATCTTAAAGCATTCAAGGAACTTGTTGTCAACAAGTTTGGAAACAAGTATAAAAGCATCTAATGGTAAGACCCTTGCAGGGCAGGATTGCCAGGGCTGCGGGAGAATATTATATCCAAAATATGCTCCGGCGCCACGTCAAATTTGACTTCAACTGTCCCGGATTGCTGCCTCCCCCACAGGCAGAAGGTTTTTCCCGTTGTGGCCTGGTCGGATGCCGGCTTCAATACGCACCGATGGTAGGGGAGTAGTTGAAAACATAATCAGCAGGAGTTGAGAATATATATGGAGCAGATACTGCCCGGGGTCTGGCTGGTCAAGGCTGAGAATAAGGGCCGCTTCCCTTTCTCCCACTCGTTATTCCTTGAGGGAGAGCCCAATCTGCTCATTGATACCGGCGCCGGCTCCGGACTGGAAGCCCTGATCGGACGCGTGGATCTGGTTCTCCTGAGCCATTACCACCGCGATCATGTTATGGGCAACCATCTTTTTGCAAATGCCGCTTTTAAGATCCACCGGCTGGATGCGCCGGGAGTCCAGAGCCTGGAAGGCTTTTATGCACTGAGCGGACTGGGCCGCTTTCCCGGCGCGGATTACTGGCGGCTGGTCAGGCAAAGCGGCTTTACCGCGACAAGTTTGGCCGGATCCATCGAAGACGGGATGCGGTTAGACCTGGGGAGCATGACCGTGCAGGTGCTTCATACCCCCGGCCATACCCCCGGTCATTGCGCCTTTCTCATTGAGGAATATGAAACGGTTTTTGCAGCGGATATTGATCTTACTTCTTTTGGGCCGTGGTATGGCAACCCCACCTCGGATCCGGCCGGCTTCCTGGAATCCATTCACCGGCTGCGCAGTTTAAAGCCGTCGCTCCTTTTGTCCAGCCACAGCGGTCCCGTAAGGGACGGCTTAGACCAGCGCCTGGCCGGGTACGCCGCCGTGATCCAGCAGCGGGAAGAAAAGCTTTACCGGGCTTTAGCAGACGGCCCCAAGACCCTGGAGCAGCTCATTGACCTGAAACTTATTTACGGCCGCCATCCCCACCCGGAGCATCTGTTTCGCTTCTTTGAGGGAGTCATGGTCGAAAAACACCTGCAGATCATGCTGCAGAAGGCGCGGATATGCGTGCGGGATAGCGGCAGGCTCTATGAGGCACTGTAACCCGGTAAAGAAGAGGCGTGGTGGCAGACTGGAGCTAATTACGGTAAAACTTAGCGGTTGTCAAAGATTCGGGTCTGATTTATAATTTTAAGTAACACCGCTGAAGTATAATTAATAAAAAGGTTTTGAATTAAATGAAAGTCAAAGAGTATTTAAACAATAAGTTAAGACAAGGTGCCGTCCATATTACTCTCATTGATCCTTCCCGCCAGGCCCCGGAGGCTGCCGGGCGGCTGGCCGAAACAGCCCAGGAGGTGGGCAGCGATCTGATCTTTTTGGGCGGCTCCGCCAGCATAACCCAGAGGGCCCTGGTGGAAACAGTGGATGTGGTTAAAAAGCGGACTTCCATTCCCGTAATTTTCTACCCGGCTGGAACCGAATCTTTAAGTTTAAACCTTGACGCTTTTCTGTTTTTAAGCATGCTCAATTCCAGCAATCCCCACTTTATCAGCGGGGCACACGCCAAGATTGCCCTGGTGTTAAAGCGCCTCGAAGTGGAAACGATCTCCGCCGGTTATATCATGGTTGAACCGGGGATGAAAATTGCCGAATTGGGCGAGGCTGAACTGGTTTCCCGGGATAATTTCTGGAAAGCCATCGGCTATGCCCTGGCTGCCGAATTTATGGGCATGGATTTCGTTTACCTTGAAGCCGGAAACGGCGCGGCTCAACCGGTGCCTGCCGGGATGATCCGCGCGGTTAAAAGGGAAATTTCCATCCCGCTGATCGTGGGCGGCGGCATCCGCACCGCCGTGGACGCCCGCCGGGTGCGCCAGGCCGGGGCGGATATCGTGGTCACCGGCACGATTATTGAAAACGCCGGCTACCGCGAGCGCCTGCGCTCTATTCTCAGCGCCTTGAAAGAATAGCTTCTTAGCCCACAATCTAAAAAACAACTTGCAACAAAATGGGGGCCGCTGCCGGCCCCTAATTTATTTGTACTCCCTAACCCCTCATTATAACTAAAAAGGAGGGAACTAGCCTGTTTCTTTTTAAAGCTCAACTCTTTTGCAGCCAGCCGGGGTATCCGTAGTAGGCCGCCCGACCCCGCTCCAGGATGAGCAGGCGATCGGCGGCATAAAGATCTTCTGTATAATGGGTCGCCATGGATACGTTTCGTTCATCAAGTAGTCGTAAAAGTGGACCAGCAAATGGCTGCCGCCCGCAGCCCTATTTTATTTCCGTCATCATCCATTCCGGTTAATTCGGCAAAGATATTACTGCAGCGAAATTCAAACTTCGTCTGTATGGCAAAGCGTATAACGAGCGGTCATGGTCAGGAGCGCGGTGGTGCAGCGATCCTGAAATAGGAAAAATGGAAGAAAGCCGGGATTGTTTTACCCTTCGGCCCTTGAAAGGCAGAGCGGGCTCGGGTTTTTGAAAAATAACGGTTGTTATTGGAGGGTTAAAGTTGCGGATCTGGGATGTTGACCCGGGTGAGTTGTGCCGCAGCCATCTTTTAGGAGAGCACCGCGAGCTGCATGGGCTCTGGAACATCCTCACCCAAAAGAAAAAAGGCTACAGCCGGCATCCGGAAACGAGGCGCTGGGTTGGCAAACTGGCGGCCCTTTATGCCAGGCACGAAGCGCTGGTGCGCGAGATGGAGCGGCGGGGCTATGCCCACCGCAGCCCGCTGGACCGGCGCCTGGCCACTGGCGAGGGTGTCCAGAAAAGCTATCTCGATTCTCCGGAGCAGCAGCGCAGGATCCTCCGGTTAAAACCGTGCCCCTGCCCGCGGCGCCGGCCATGGAGCCAGGCGTGAAGCAGCGGGAGCGGGGTTAACCAAGGGGGGCAGCTATTTAACCTGCGAGGCAATCTGGCAAGCCTAGGCGCCGCCGCACTCTCCGCCCCGCCCGGTCAGGATCTCCAGGGCATGGTCTAAAACCGGGGCCAGCACTTCCAGGCATTCCCGCACCGCCTTGGGGCTGCCGGGCAGGTTGACGATGAGGGTGCGGCCGCTGATGCCGGCCACGCCCCGTGAAAGCATGGCCTTGGGGGTGGCTGCTGCCGTTTCGCGGCGGATCGCTTCGGCTATACCCGGGACAAGCCGGTCCACTACCTCCAGGGTCGCCTCGGGGGTAACATCCCTGGGGGAAAGGCCTGTTCCCCCGGTAGTGAAGACAGCGTCCAGGCCCGCCGTCACCATCTTCTTCAGGGCGGCCTTCAGGGATGCACGATCATCGGGCACCACGGCGGCATCAAGCACATCGCCCCAGGGGGCCAGAAACTCTGCCACAGCGGGGCCGCTTTTATCTTCCCGTTCACCGGCGGCGCCCTTGTCGCTGGCGGTGAGCACGCCAAAGCGGTACGCAGGCCTGATCGCCAGCGTATCGCCCACTTTCAGCGGGCCGCCCCGCAGTACTTCCGCAAAGATGCCCTCCCGCGGCATAACGCAGTCGCCGGCCTGGTGGTAGATGGCACAGCGGCTGTGGCACTCTTTGCCGATCTGGGTCACGCGGAGCACCGCCTCCGGCCCGGCCTGCAGGCGCGTGCCCACGGGCAGAGAGATTAAGTCGATTCCCCTTGTGGTCAGGTTTTCCGCAAAATCGCCCGGGCCCACCTTCAGCCCTGCCGCAATCATCTTTTCTATGCTTTCCATGGCCAGCAGGCTCACCTGGCGGTGGGCGAAGCCGGCGTGGGCGTCCCCTTCCAGGCCCTGGTGCGCTACCAGCCGTCCCTGCCCGATATTTTTCTTCCGTTCGCCCTTCCTGGTGCTGGTACAAATAGCGATAATTTCTGCCATGGTTATGGTTCCCGGCGATAGTGCCCGGAACGGCCTCCCTTCTTTTCGATCAAGCGGATGTTCTGAATGACCATTGATTTGTCAATGGCTTTGCACATGTCATAGATAGTTAGGGCGGCCACGCTGACCCCGGTAAGCGCTTCCATCTCCACGCCGGTCCGCCCGGCCACCTTTACCCGCACCCCGATTTCGATTTTACTTTCCGGGCTTTCCACCAGGTTGAAGTCCACTTCCACGCCGGAGATCTGGAGGGGATGGGCCATGGGGATGAGGCGCCCTGTTTCCTTGACCGCCATGATCGCCGCCACCTGGGCCACTCCCAGAACGTCGCCCTTGGCCATCTTTCCTTCTTTCACCCGGGCCAGGGTTTCCGGCTGCATCACAATTTCACCCCGGGCATATGCCTCCCGCAGGGTCTCCGCCTTGCCGGAAACGTCAACCATGCGCGGCCGCCCCGTGCGGTCAAAGTGGGTCAATTCGCCGGATTGGTCGCCGCCCGGGCTGAAGAAACGTTCATGGATAAACGCAGCCAGCCCCTTTATATCCTGCAGGTGGAACACCGGCACCTCCACTGACAGGTCGGGCACATCGGTAACCACGGCAATAACGTGTTCGGGCAGCAGCGGTTTTGGATTGACCGCCCCCCGGACCACCTCGATTTTAGGATTGCTGCTTTTTTTGTGACCCTCCACCAGGATGAGATCCAGATCCTGCAGCAGCTGCTGCGCCGCGGCCATGCCGCCCTGTTCCGGGGCGCTGCCGATGAGAATATATTTTTCCGGGGTGGTCATCCCCGCCACTGTGGCGCCGGCCCGGGCGAAGCGCCAGGTGTCTTTGCCCGGCAGGTCCAGGTCGTAATGATGGATTTCACCTTTAAGGGCTGCCACTTTAAGGCCGCGCTCCGCAAGTTCGGGGATTAGCTTTTCCAAAAGGGTTGTTTTTCCTGTACCCGACTGGGCTGAAACCAAATTGATAGTAACCGGTGCCACCCGATCTCCTCCTTGATCATATGTACACTCCGGTAGCAGAAATTTTCAGTCCGCCGTTCCTTTTCTCTTCTGCCTTCTCTCACCCCGGCTCCCCCAGTCAGGAGGAGAAAGCCGGTTAACCTGCCTGTTGTCTGCATCTACTGAATTCAGTGCGGCAGCGGCAGTTCCCTCTCCCCTGGTGGGAGAGGGCTAGAGAGGGGGAAAGCAGCATGATTCCTGAAATCGTCACCCCCACCCCGGCCCTCCCCCATCAAGGGGGAGGGAGTTTATCAAACCCCGGCGCAAATTTTTTCTTCTGGCTTCTGCATTCTGAATTTTAGTTTCTCTTAACCCGTCCAAATCCTGCTTCCCGGTTTTCCTGTCTTCTGCTTTCAAACCCCCTACCACCCTGTCCTGGTGCCAGGGAGGAGGAGCTGGTTTAACCTGCCTGTTGTCTGCATCTACTGAATTCAGTGCGGCAGCGGCAGTTCCCTCTCCCCTGGTGGGAGAGGGCTAGGGAGAGGGGGAAAGCAGTATAATTCCTGAAATCATCACCCCCACCCCGGCCCTCCCCCATCAAGGGGGAGGGAGATACTGGACGGCTAGCCGCCCGTCTTTGACATCGTCCGCATGGCTCCGGGATTGACCGGGCCGTTTTTCCCCCCCGGGCTCATGAGGTGTTCCCGCGCCTTTGAACGCAGCACATCTTGAAACAGTGCCTGCAGCTTCGCGGGATCGCCCAGGGCCGGACGGACCGGGTACTCGTCCTGCCAGTAAAGGCAGGCTTTAAGCTTTCCCTCCGCAGTCAGGCGCAGGCGATTGCAGGCATGGCAAAAATGCCGGCTGATGGGATGGATCAGCCCCACGGTGCCCTGCGCTCCGGGTATGGCGAACGTTTCTGCCGGCCCGGCTCCGCCGGGGGAGGGAACCGGGGTTAAGGGCATCCCGGCCCGGGCCGCCGCTTCGTGCACATACTCCAGGGGCAGGTAGTGCCGGTGGTACTCCCGGTCGTGATCGCCGATGGGCATATATTCGATAAAGCGAACATGCAGCGGCCGATCCATCGTCAGCTCCAGGAAGGCGGGCACCTCGTCATGATTTAGTCCCTTCATTAAAACCGTGTTAATTTTAACCGGATCCAGCCCTTCCTGAAGGGCTGCTTCAATTCCTTCTAGAACATGCTTCAGTTCGCCGATGCGGGTAATGCGCTTATATCTTTCCCGATCCAGGGAATCCAGGCTGATATTGACCCGCATCAGCCCCGCCTGCTTTAACCGGTGTGCTTCGCGGGCCAGCAATACTCCGTTGGTGGTCAGGGCCAGGTCTTCGATGCCCTTAACCCCGGCAATTTTCTCCACCAGGGCAACCAGGTTTTTGCGGACCAGCGGTTCGCCGCCGGTCAGGCGGATCTTGCGGATGCCTGCCGCTGCTCCTGCTTCCACCACTTGCAGGATCTCTTCGTAGCGCAGGATCTCCCAGTGCGAGAGCTGCTTGATCCCCGCCTCGCCCATGCAGTAAATGCAGCGCAGGTTGCAGCGGTCTGTTACCGATATGCGCAGGTAATCGTGTTTTCTGCCGTAAGAGTCGATCAGTGCCACAGGCTATCCCTCCTAGAGCTCTTCCCGCAATTATGCGCCGATGCGTTTCCGCCTGTGCCGAAGAAGTACTCTTTTAAAGTTCGATGAGCCGGCCTGCTTCGCGCATGCTGTAACCGCCCAGCGCCTCCACCTGCTCCTGAAATGTTTTATCGGTGATAATCTCCAGCAGGGCCTGTCCCGCCGGGGAGTGGTAGAAGTCTTTGCGCATCAATAAATCGTAGCGTTCTTCCGCCACCGGGATGAAATCCAGGCCAAAGGCCCGGGCAGCAGAAAGAATGCCCAGGCCGGCCCGGGCGGTGCCTGCGGCCACGGCGGCGGCCACGTTCAGGTGAGTATGCTCTTCCCGTTCGTAGCCGTATAGGTCTGACGGCCGCAAACCGGCCCCTTTAAGCAGGTGATCCAGCAGCAGGCGCGTCCCTGCACCCCGCTGGCGATTGATAAAGCTGATCTTTTGCCGGACCAGGCTTTCCACGTTCTCCACCCCGTCCGGGTTGCCCGGAGGCACAATCCAGCCCTGCATGCGATAGGTCAGGTTGACCAGGCAGAGCTCTTTGCTGGCAGCCAGGCGGCAGATATAGGGCACATTGTAATCGCCTGTTTCCGGGTCAAACAGGTGCACCCCGGCCAGGTGGGCCTGGCCCCGATCCACGGCAAAAATGCCCCCCATGCTGCCCAGGTGGGCCGAAGAAAGGGCCAGCCGGGGATCTTTACTTTTTAGGGCTGTGGCCAAGAGGTCGATAATCAAATCGTGGCTGCCGGCGGCAAGGAGATTGTGCTTAAGTTCCGCCGCGGGGCGAAAAAGCTCCAGGGTCACCGTTTCACCCTGCTCAAACCCGAGGGAGTGCTCCGGGATGATGAGCAGGCCGTCAGCCCGGACCAGCGACATGGTTATCCCGGCCCCGCGGGCCAGGGGGTTGGCCACGAAGTGGCCGTTCACATAGCCTATGGCCATGCGCACATGTTCTTCCACGCCCATTTCCGAGACGACGCGTCGTCCCAGGACCGCCTTCAGCTGCTCCCGCTGCGGCACCGGCTGCCCCCGGTAGCGGTAGAGCAGGGGGCGCACAAACCACTCCAGGCTCATATAGGCTGAAACGGGGTAGCCGGGCAGACCCACCACCGGTTTTCCCTGGACCAGCCCCAGGATGGTCGGTTTGCCAGGGCGGGTGGCCACGCCGTGCAGCAGCACCTCGCCTAAATTTTCGATGACGCGGCTGGTGTAGTCTTCCCGCCCGGCGGAAGAGCCGGCGCTGATGATGACGAGGTCGCCTTCGGCCAGGGCTTGCTCTACCGCTGCAGTAATTTTCTCCAGGTCGTCGCGCACGATGGGGTAAATAGTGGCGGCAGCGCCCCACTCCTGCAGGTACGCGGCGATGACAGTGCTGTTAAAATCAGGAATATCTCCTTTGTTGCGCCGGGCTTCCGGCGGGACTATCTCAGAACCGGTAGGAATTATCACTGCCTTGGGCCGGGCCAGGACTTCCAGCTCCAGCACTCCTCCTGCCAGCAAGGCTCCCAGGTCTTGCGGGCGCAGGGTCTGGCCGGCGGTCAGGATCAACTCACCTGCCACCACGTCTTCTCCCACCGGACGGACATACTGCCAGGGGGTGGCCGGGGCTAAAATTTCGATGGCGCCGTCTTCCAGCGGTTGAACATCTTCCACCTTAATTACCGCGTCAAATCCGGGCGGCAGCGGGTCTCCTGTATCCACCGCTTCGTAACCGTCTCCTGGCGCCAGCCGCAGCGGTCTCTGGTCGGAGGCGCTGAAAGTGGTTTCCGCACGCACGGCGTAGCCGTCCATGGCTGCGGCATGGTAGCCTGGCATGGAGAGGCGGGCAAAAACGGGCGCTGCCGTGACCCGTCCCAGGGCTTCCGCCACCGGCACGGTTTCCGTGCGGCGCGGTAGGGCTGCCCTTTCCAGGAAACGCTGCTGCGCTTCTTCCCGGGGGGTATTGTCCAGATAAACTTTACGCATCTCACCCCTCCTCTGTTTGTAAGAGTCAGAATGCAGGATTCAGGAGACAGGATGGAGAGTCCAGAATCCAGGTCTTAATTTCCGAATCTGTTCGCCTGTGTCCTCAGTCTTTGATCGCTTCTTCTGAATTCTGGATTCTGGTTTCCACACTGCCGTTAATCGCCTGTCTCCTGTATTCTTTATCCACCCCTACTGCCACAGGTACACTTCCACCGTTTCCCCTGCGGTCAGCCCCTCTTTGCCAGCGGGAACAACGATAATACCGTCGGCTTCTGCCAGGGTGCGCAGCATGCCCGAACGGCCGAACACGGGCGAGGCTGTAAAGCTGTCACCCTCCGGTTTAAGCTGCACCCGCACGTAGTCTGTGCGACCGGAGCGGGAGGGGAGATTGCGGGTTAGCGTCGCCCGCACCGCCGGCTTGAAAGGATGCGCCTTCCGCCCTGCCAGGCGATCAATAATGGCCCTGCCGAAGAGAGAGAAGATGACCAGGGCTGAGACCGGGTGCCCCGGAAGCCCCAGAACTGGCTTGCCGTCACAGTCAGCCAGCAGGGTCGGTTTTCCCGGCTGGATGGAGACTCCTTCTACCAGCAGCCCCGGCTGACCCAGTTCCTGCATGGTCCGGGCGGTAAAATCGCGGCTGCCCACGGAGCTGCCCCCGGAGAAGACCAGGAAATCGACCTGTTTCAGCAGGGCTCGGCTCTTTTCCAGGAATTCAGCAAAAGAATCGCCGAGAATGCCGCCGTTAACGACCCGGGCGCCGGCCTGGCGGCACAGGTAGGCCAGGGCCACGGAGTTGCTGTCGCGAATGCGCCCCGGCGGCAGCTTGCCGGGGGGGGTGTGATAATCCACCAGCTCGTCTCCGGTGGAAAGCAGGCCCGCCACCGGCCGCCGGAAAGCCGGCACTGTGGTGATGCCCAGGGAAGCGAGGATCCCCAGCTCCGGGGCGCGCAGCAGGCGCCCCTTCTCCAGCGCCGGCTCATCCCGGCGCAGATCCTCCCCGCGGTGAATTACATTTTCGCCGGGAGCGACCTGGCGGTAGCAGTTGACTATGGAGCCGGAGACTTCAGTATCCTCCACCATGACCACGGCGTCGGCTCCCTCAGGCAGCGCGGCCCCGGTATGCACAAGAAAGCACTGGCCCGGCTGCAGGACAGCGGGAGGAGGATGCCCCATCAATACCTCGCCGGCGCATTCCAGCACCGCTGGAAAGCCTTCCCCGGCGCCGAAAGTCTCCCGGGCGGAAACGGCGTAGCCGTCCACCGTGGAGCGGTTGAACCCGGGCACATCTTCCCCCGGAGTTATCGTTTCGGCCAGGGTGCGCCCTCCGGCCTCCTCCAGGGGCACTGCTTCCACCTCCAGGGGATGGAAATGCTTTTCAATTAATGACAGCACTGTCTCGGGTTCCGTGACCCGCATCAGTTTCATCTTCTGTTCACCTCAAATAAAAAACCGTATCTCCTGCTATGGAAAGTACGGCTTGGCCAGGTTCTCCTTTCCAAATACGGGAGGCGGAGGGATTTCTCCCTCAACCCAGACCTTCCACCGTAGCCGAAAAGGCGGTAGGTGCAAAGGTTCGGAGCAAATATTTTGTTTTTCCTGTTAATATTATATCATTTTGCCCCGGCCCTGCAATATTCTTAATTTTGCTTCCTGTTTGCCGTTGGTTAATGGTTTGCCCTTGCAAAAAGAATCAGCCTTTACTTGAATTAATTTAATGTCCCCCGTTCAGGAGGTTAAAGAATTTTCTGAAGGGCGGGGTAAAGGAGTCAAGCAGCTTTTCGTCCCTGAATCAGTAGGGATAAAGAATTAAACCCAGCAGCGCTCCCAGGCCAATCAGATAGAGGGGGTTCACTCTGCGCACCAGGCTCAACAGCAGCAGCCCGGCGAAAATAAGGATTGTGGCCAGATCGACCAGGGCCTCCTGTCCTAAGGAAAAGGCAGCCGTCAGGATCAGGGCGATCAGGGCGGGCCGCAGGCCCTTAAAAAAGCGCTCCGACCGCGGATTCTGGATAACGCCCATTAAAAAGCGGCCCAGCAAGAGCAGGATGACCAGGGAAGGGGTAATTACGCCCAGGGTGGCCAGCAGCGATCCCGGCACTCCGGCCAGGCGGTAGCCAATAAAGGTGGCCGCATTCACGGCCACCGGTCCGGGTGTCATTTCAGCCACGGCCACAATATCGAGGAATTCAGCTGCGGTGAGCCAGCCGCTGCGGTTAATCATCTCCGCCTCCATCAGCGGGATCATGGCGTAGCCGCCGCCGATGGTAAAAAGTCCGATCTTAGTAAAAGTCCAGTAAAGAGAGAGGAGCAGCACCCTTTACACCTTCCACTTCCAGAAAATGACCAGACCGATTAAACCTCCGCCCAGCATGATGGCGATGGGATGGATCTCGAACAGAAGGCTCGCTGCTAGCAGGACTGCGGTCAGGATGGCGCTGCCCCAGCCGCGCAGCAGCTCCCGGGCCAGGTTCAAGGCGGCGGCGGTAATTAGGGCCACCACCGCCGGGCGCAGCCCGTAGAAGACGGCCTGCACGTAGATGTTATGGCGGAAATAGGGGAATAAAAAGGAAGCCACGGCCAGGATGACCAGGATGGGCGGGGTAATTACCCCCAGCGCCGCGATGAGACCGCCGCTAAAACCCCGCAGGCGCTGTCCGATGATGATGGCATTGTTCAAGGCCAGCGGTCCGGGTATGCTCTGGGTAACAATGAGGGAATCGAGAAAAACTGACTGGTCCAGCCATTTTTTTCGGTGGACCACTTCCCTTTGAATCACTGGCAGCATGGCGTAGCCGCCCCCGATTGTAAAAGCGCCTACCTTCAAAAAAACCAGGAAAATGGTCAGCAGGGAAACCTGCTGTACCTGCGCTGTCTCCTCAGGCTGCAAGGGCTTACCTCTTTTCAAGCTTTTTTATTCTGATTTGAATTTGCTTGGCCCTGCTTCTAGGCCGGTTCCGTTGTTGTTTTTCTGATCGTACGGATACAGCTTCTCCAGCTCGGCGAAAGCGCGCATCACCGCCTGCAGAGAAACGATCAGGCTTTCCCGTTCGTCGGCGGTTAAAATGCGGGCCAGGTTATTGAAACGAAAATGGCGTCTTTCAAAGACAAGCCGGGCCAGTTGACGCCCGTATGAAGTCAGGTTAACCCTGACCACCCGGCGATCTTTTTCATCGCCCCGCCGCCGCACCAGGTTTAAATTCACCAGGCGGTTAACCAGCCGTGTGGCTGCGCTTTCAGCCAGGTACATCTCCGCGCTCAGCTCGCCCATAGTGAGGTTGTCATTAAAGTAGAGGACCAGCAGCGCATTAATCTGGCTGGGGGTGATGCCCAGCCCCGTCAATTCCCGGTTTTCTTCTGCGCTTAAGTAATGCATCAACTTGGGAAAAATGGCCTGTATGGCCGCAGTAAACTTCTCCGTATCTCTATATTCGCTGCTCATAGATGTCTGCTCCTTTACCGGGTCCGTTTGCTTCATGCCTTACTTATAATCTTTTCCACAAAGAAGGGCGATATCCTTTAGAAAACTGTTGAAAAAGGGAGTCTGCGGCAAAAGGACGATCTCCTGACTGTGGGAAGTTTAAATGAGAATTAGTATGAGCGAGGGGCTGCCCTTTTGGGACAGCCCCTCGCCCGCCTTTGCGCAAGTAGGGTCTTTTTAATGTACATTGACCTCGATTTCCCAATCTGCCGTAAGATTAAGGGGCCAGGCTCCCTCGCCCAGGGTAAAGGTGGCCACCGCCTGGGAGTCTGTTTCTCCCACGGACCAGTCGGCGTTGCCCCTAAAACTGCCGGCATGGCTGCTTAATCCGTAAACCGTCGCATCCAGGGAGGAAGATAGTTCAGCCTGGAGTGTCCCATCTGCATGAATAGACCAGGGTGCGGCCAGGTCATTTAAAATGACTCTGGTCTGGTAGCCGCTGCTGCGCCTTAATTCCAGGGCCACGCCGGCCGGTACCAGTACGGTCCGGCTTACTTCCCCGGTCCTATGCCAGCCGAAGGGTGTCCTGCTCCGCGGGGAGTGCTGGTTTATTTGCAGATAAAGGGTGCTTCCCTCCACGTAGTATTCAGCATTGATCGTCTTGGCCAGCGCTGCGGCCTCCCCCGCGGAGGCGGCGATAAAAGTACCCTGGCCGAAGATGCGCGCTGCGTCACCGTCGCTGCTGCGCAGCTCCAGTTCGCCGCCTGCACACGAGAGCACCACCCGCTCAATCCCTGTCAGCGGAATCACTTCTTCCGGCAGGGTCACCGCATGCTCTTTAACCTGCACCGCTTCCCGTACCAGCGTGATCATTCCGCTTTCATGGAGGGCGTAACCGGCCAGGCTGGAGAAAAAAAAGACGATTACCAGCAGCACGGACCAGAAATCGTATTTAATGGAAATTTTGTCGCCGCGCTGAAAAAAACCGGCAACAAGCACTTCTATCCCCAGGAAAATTAGGGCAAGGGGCCACCAGTTAATTATTAAATCCAGGGCTGCAGGGGATCCTTTAAACTGGTATAGCAGCAGCCCTATCCCCAGCAGCACCAGCACCAGTCCCATGGAAAATGAGCCGACCCGCCACTGGCGCATTTACTCCGCCTCCTTATCCGGTGCTGAGAGCTGGCTCTCAGCGTCCTTTTCGCTTGTATCCTGCAGCGGCACCTGCTTGCCCATGGCCAGCCTGATTCCCCCGGCAATAAGCAGGACCGCCACAACAGCTGCGCTGATCATCCTGGTGTCGTAAAAATTTAGATATAGATGCAGGAAAGGATAGAACAGCCGGTTGATTAGCGTCAGCACCCCCACCACGATGAGGCCGATGCCAACCCAGCGCTGGTTTTCTGCCAGCCAGGCCCATGGAGGGCGCACCTCCCGGGAGGAGGCGTCACGGGGGGGCAGGTTTAAGGCGTCGAAGAGGCTGTAAAACCAGATTACCGGCAGCAGGTAGGCGAACAGGGATAAGCTGAGCCATTCCAGGAGAAAAATGGAAAGGGCAAAGGCGCACATGAACTGGAGGCCCCTCTCCATCCAGCCCAGGTAGAGGTGCCCCACTCCCGGCACTATGGAAAGGATCACTGTGGCGAATTTACTTTTTTGCATTTGGTTAATCCCCCTTTCGAAACAGTAAATAATTAATTTGCTCAGATGCCGATTCCGCCAGTTTGTCGGACCACTTCAGCTCGGCAACGCGGTTAATTTCCCGGGAAATTCGGTCAAGACTCCTCATCATCTGAGGAATCTCTCGGGCAGCGGCCTCGAAAAAGCCGCCTACAGTAAGGGCCAGGGTGATGGAGGCCGCAGCCGCATATTGCAGCAGGAGGCGCCGCCGCAGCCTGGATGGCTGTGTCTCCTCGGCCCGGTGGGCCAGCTGCACAACCCGGGCGGTAAAATCGGCCGGCAGCAACTTTTCTGCCGCCGCCGCTTCTTCGGTCCCCACTGCGGCGGTGTAGACTTGAAGGCAGGTGTCACAGCGGGCCAGGTGGTGCTCCATGCGGCGCCTTTTGGCTGCGCTCACTTTATTCAGCCTGTAGTCGCGCCATTCGCCGGAATGGTAATGCCTTATTATCATTACAGGCCCTCCTCCATCTCTTGCTTCAGGATTCGCCTGGCCCGGTAAAGCCGGGATTCTACGGTTTTTACGGTTATGCCGGCTTCTTCAGCCAGCTGCCTGTAACTTTTCCCTTCCAGGCAGTAACCGGTCAGGGTCAGGCGGTAAGGCAGAGGCAGGTTTTTAAGGGCGGCAGCCAGGCGGGAGCTGTTTTCAAGTTTCAGGTATTCCTCTTCTGCAGAGCGGACCGTTGCAGGGGCCCCTTCGCCGGGCTCCGCCTGCAGCACTTCCCGGCGCCGCCGCTCCTGTCGCCGCGCCCAGTCCACGGCTTTGCGCACAGCAATGCGCGACAGCCAAAACTTTATATTACCTCCTTGAAAGGAAGGCAGGGAGCGATAAGCCTGGCAGAAAGTTTCCTGGAGCACGTCCTGAGCCTGCTCCGGATCGCGGATTACCGGAAGAATTACGGCCATGAGGTAGCCCTTGTACTGCTCCACGATGCGGGCAAAGTCTTCATCTCTTCTGCTGTTCCGTTCTACCAACCGCTCCGCTTCCTCCTTTCAGCGCGCCCATAATATAAGACGTTTAAAAAAAGCCCAACCCTGCCGGGCCGGGTCCATATTTTCTACCACAAGCTTACCATAGCAGGACGTTCTTTTCATCGGTTCTAGTTTTATTTTTTTCCGGATATTGGTATAATTAAAACTGAATAGAGAAAACAGGAGCCAGGAGTAGAATGCTGCGGCGCTTCGCTCTTGGCCATAAACATGAGCTTAACTTTACTGTAACGGCAAGATTCTTTTTCACAGTGGCAGGGTAGAGAAACGGTTTCCCGCAGCCTGTTCCTGACTACTATAAAAGAAGGTGGTCTGTCATGATCAAAATCATCGGCATTACGCCCCACCCTCCCATTATTATCCCCGAAGTGGGCGGCGGGCGATTGGCCGAGGCCGCCGCCACGGTGGAAGGTTTGCGTGATCTAAGCCGCCGCATCAGCGAGGCGCGGCCGAAGCGCTTAATTGTGATCACTCCCCATGGCCCCGCCCTGCGGCACGCTGTGGCCGCACCTGCTGCCGCAAGGCTATCCGGGGATTTTGGCCATTTTGGCGCTCCCGAAGCTGCGGTAACTTTTGATCAAGACCAAACTTTACTGGAGCGCCTGGAGAAAGAAGCGCGGGCGGCGGACCTGCCGTTAAGCATAATCCGCGGTTTTGCCACCCTCGATCACGGCGCCGCCGTACCCCTGTACTACCTGCAGCGGGAAGATGTGCCGCTATCCGGCATTCACCTTACCCCCGGCTTCCTCCCTTACCGTGAACTTTATGAATTTGGGCGGGCCCTGCGCCGGGCCGTGGAAAGCCATGGTTTTCCCACCGCAGTAATCGCCAGCGGCGATCTTTCCCACCGTCTGACCCGGGACGCCCCCGCCGGGTTCAGCTCCCGCGGCGCCGCCTTTGATCGCCGCCTGGTGGAGCTGCTGCAGCAAGGGGCCGTGGAAGAGATACTTAGGTTTGACCCGGACTGGGTGGAAGAAGCCGGCCAATGCGCCTTGGGCTCCTTTAGCATCGCCCTGGGGACGTTGGATGGCACGCCCTTTGAGACAGAAGTTTTCTCTTACGAAGGTCCCTTCGGCGTAGGCTACCTGGTAGCTTCCCTGCTCCCGCGGCCGGGCCGCCATACCGCGGCCCCGGAAAAGGGCCATAACGGGGCCCGTGAACCGGAGCAAAGTCCACACGTGGAGCTGGCCCGCAAGGCCCTGCGCCATTATCTCGAGCACGGCCGCATCTTAAAGGCCCCGGAGCCGCTGCCGCCTGCTTTTAACGTGCAGGCGGGAGCTTTTGTTACCTTAAAGAAGGGCGGGCAGCTGCGCGGCTGCATCGGCACCGTGGAGCCCGTTCGCCGCAACCTGGCCGAAGAGATCATCGCCAATGCGATCAGCGCCGGCGTGCGCGATCCGCGCTTCCCCCCCGTCAGCCTTGAGGAGCTTGACCAGATTACCTTTTCCGTAGATGTCCTCAGCCCCATGGAGCGAGTAAATAGCTTGGAAGAACTCCACCCGCAAAAATACGGGGTTCTGGTGAAAAGCGGGCACCGCAGCGGTTTGCTGCTGCCCGACCTGGAAGGGATCGACACAGTGGAAGAGCAGGTGGCTATTGCCCGCCGCAAAGGCGGCATCGCCCCGGGTGAGCCGGTTGAACTGTATCGCTTCACCGTCACCCGCCACTATTAGAGGTTAGAAGTTGGAGGTTGGGAATTGGAAAAAAATTGGAGAGAGAAAATAGGCTGATGTAAGTTATACGGCTTCCTTCCCAGGCAATTGGGATTGTCCCAAAAGTGGTTTAACCAGGCTAAGAAGATTGCAACTTGGGGGGAGATGTGGAGGGGGGGCCCGCCCCTCGTGTATGTCATCCTGAGCGCAGCGAAGGATCTCCAAACCGGGCTGCTGCCATCAACAATGAGAGATCCTTCGGGCTTCGCCCTCAGAATGACAACAAGGCAGGAACTCAGGATGACATCAAAGGAACTCAGGATGGAATCAAGGGGCTGCCCTTTTGAGACAGCCCCTTAGGGAGAGGAGGGAGGGAAGTTTAATGACCTGGCATGGGCCGGGAAAAGCTATACCCCCCCACCCTGCCCTCCCCCACGAGGGGGGAGGGGGCCGGTCAACGGCCTGTTTTCTCTATTTACGGGGTTCAGCGCGGCAGCGGCAATTCCCTCTCCCCTGGCGGGAGTGGGTTAGGGAGAGGGGGACAAGCCGGTTCAACTGACAATATGTTTTTGGTTGGTTAAATTTTATGCATAAAGCACTTTACTACGAAAAAGAAAAGGAAGGCGCGGTGCGCTGCCTGCTATGCCCGCAGCGCTGCCGCATCGCCGAAGGTGAAGCCGGACTCTGCGGCGCCCGCAGAGTGGTGGAGGGGGAGCTCTATACAGTCAATTATGGGCTCTGTGCCGCCGCCCATTGGGATCCGGTGGAAAAGAAGCCCCTTTACCACTTCCATCCCGGCCGGCCCATCCTCTCCCTGGGCACTTTGGGCTGCAACCTCTCATGCCGCTTCTGCCAGAACTGGTCCCTGGCCCGGGGCAATCCCGAAAGAGAAAAGGGCTGCCTCTGTTTGATCCCGGAGCAGGTTTTGCAGATGCTGCGGCGCGAAGGCGGGCCGGAAGAAGTCCTGGGCGTGGCCTACACTTACAACGAACCCACGGTCTGGTATGAATTCATTCTGGACACGGCCCGCCTGCTGCACAGCCACGGCTATCGCAATGTCATGGTCACCAACGGCTTTATCAGCCGGGAGGCCCTGTTGCAGCTGCTTCCCTTTATGGATGCTTTCAATATTGATGTCAAGGCCTTTAGCGACCACTTCTACCGCCGCTACTGCGGGGGGAGGCGCCGCCCTGTTTTAAGGACAGTGGAGCTGGCCGCATCCCATAGCCATGTGGAGGTAACCTGCCTGCTTATCCCGACACTGAACGACGATCCGGCGGAAATAGAAGCTTTAAGCGACTGGCTGGCGGGGATCAACCCCAATATCCCCCTGCATTTCTCCCGCTACTTTCCCCAGTATGAACTGGATTTGCCGCCCACACCGCTGAAAACACTTCAGCAGGCGCAGGAGCTGGCCCGAAGAAAGATGAATTTTGTTTACCTGGGCAATGTGGACCTGCCCGGCTCTTCCGACACCTTTTGCCCTTCCTGCGGTGCTCTTCTGATCAGGCGCAGCGGATACCGGATCGCATTGGCTGGATTGGAAGGGAGCCGCTGCCAGGGCTGCGGCTCTGGCATTCCCATCGTCCTTTCCTGAAAGGGATGACCTGCGCCCAGGTCCAGTCTGCAGGCTTATTGGGGGCGGCTTTCCCTTTAAGCGAGAAAACAGAGAATGAATCCCCCCCAGTTCTTCATACTATCAGTAGAAGCGATTCCGGCCTGGACCGCGCCGCGCCGGATGAGCCGGGCCACGGGCAGCCGGAGCAGCGCTGAGGGGTGATTCGCGCTCTGCTGAAAATGCTATACTAGCTGAACTGTTTGGGCGGCGGATCCCTGGCCTTTATCCTGATCCCGGCCTTTTTGCTTGACCCTGCGCAGCGGCCTGGCATAACTGCCTTGATCGAATTGATGGATTTGCGCACGGTAGTGGTGCAGCTGGGTCGCAGTTTTGGCAAAAGTGACCGGATCTGCCGTTCTAACTTTTCTGATCCGTTGAAGGTATTTACATAAATGAAAGCGAATAAGCTATAAAGCTTGCAATAATCGAGGCATGAATTCTAAAGAGGGATCAGCGGCAACGTGGGCATCTGGGAGACCATTATTACCGCAATTTCACAGCTCAATATCAACTGGTGGCGCGACACGATTGATATTCTTATCGTGGCCTATGTTTTTTATCGCCTTATTTTGATTATCCGCGGCACCCGCGCCGAGCAGCTGGTCAAAGGTCTGCTGCTGTTGCTTTTGACCATGATCGTCAGCTATCAACTGCAGTTGAATACACTGCACTGGCTGCTGCGCCAGGCCACCCTGGGGCTGGCCATCGCCATTCCCATTGTCTTTCAGCCGGAGCTGCGCCGGGCCCTGGAGCAGCTGGGGCGGGGCAAGCTTTTCCAGCGGGTCTACTGGAACTGGAACCCCCAGGAATTCGACCATATGCTTAACGAGCTGCTCAAAGCCATCCCTGTCCTGGTGAAGAAGCGCATCGGCGCATTGATCATTATAGAGCGGGAAACAGGCTTGAAAGACTGGGTGGAGACAGGGATCCTGGTGGAGGGGATCATCTCCGCCGAGCTTTTGATTAATATTTTTTTTCCGCGCAGCCCCCTGCACGATGGGGCGGTGATTATCCGGGGCAACCAGATCGTTGCTGCCGGATGCTTTCTGCCGCTAACCGATGATCCGTACCTGAATAAAGAGCTGGGCACAAGGCACCGGGCCGGCATTGGCGTTTCCGAGCAATCCGATGCCGTGGCCATAATTGTTTCTGAAGAGACGGGAGTTGTTTCGGTAGCCCATAATGGTATCTTGACCCGCTACCTGGACGAGAAGAAACTGCGCTCCGTGCTGACCGATTTATGCGCCCCTCCCCGCAGCGAGGGAATTAGTTTCTGGCCGTGGAGGAATAGTAAATAATAATGGAAAAGTTTCTACGCAGCAACATGTTTGCCCGGATTTTAGCCCTGTTTATGGCCATTGCCCTGTGGCTATTTGTCATGGGTGACAATATTACTCGCACCACCCCGGTCCGCAAGGAAATCCAGGGCGTTCCCCTGAACGTGGAAAACCTGGAGGACGGCCTGGTCGTTACGGATGCGCCTGCGTCTGTTTCCGTGATTCTGGAAGGGCTTCCTGCAGCCTTTGAAGGTTTAACTGTGGACGAACTGGAGGCTTACGTTGACCTGGCTGAAAAAGGCCCCGGCAACCACCGGCTTCGCGTAAGGGGCAAGCCGCCCCGCGGTCTGAGCCTGATCACTTTTTCTCCCGAGCAGGTAAACATAACTCTCGAAGCACTAAATTCCGCCGTGTTCCAGGTAGCTGTAGATTTTTATGGAGAGCCGGCCCAGGGCTGGACCAGGAAAACTTTCTCTCTAGATCCGGCGTCTGTGCGGGTGGAAGCGCCCCAGTCAACCTTTGAGCTGATTGAGCAGGTTGTCCTGCGCATCGATCAGAGCGGCCTCAGCGGGCAGACCCGCCGCCAGGCCACCCCGGTAGCGGTGGATAGCCAGGGCGAAGAACTGCCGGGAGTGACCCTGATTCCCGGCGAGATAACGATTACGATTAATCTCGAACGGATCGAAGACGCCGCCCCCACGGAAACTGAATAAACTGAGGCAACCTATAAAGGTATCGGTTTGCAGGCAATGCCGGCTCGAGAGGCACTTGGCATCCTGGCTGAAGGTGGCCGTCCCACCGATGAGAAGGCCCACCCGCATTCAAAAAAAATTTTTTGTGGTGCAGTGGGATGCTGTAGCCGCGGGAAAAGCGGCTACAAACATTTTGTCAAAACAGCCTCTATCTAATTCTCATAGTGTTGACATTTATGGTAAAAAATGTTATAATTTTGCGCAATCAATGAAAATAGTTTTACAAGGCTTTTCTTCCGGCAAACCCGCCGATTACTTTACCAAAAAGCAGGCGCAGGAGGCTGTAAATGCGGCGGATCAGATCATCAGGTTCTTTGAAAGCATTCTCTTTGGATAAAAACGAGTTAATGAAAAAGCTGCGGGAAGAGGCCGCGGAAGCCGTATTGCTTTTTCCTGAAATAAAAGAGATAAGGCTGGTAGGCTCTGTGGCCAGGGGAGATCACACCGGGTTAAGCGATGTTGATCTGTTTATCGTAACCGAAAGCGGTGAAAAGAATCCGCTAGACAGAATGAAGCCGTATTACCGGTTTTTCAGCGGAAAGATAGGGCTGTCCCTGGATATAATTACCGCATTAAAGCAGGAAACCGAAGCTTACAAGGATTTGCTCCGGGACAGCATTTTGCTTTCCTAAAAGCAGGCGTTTTAAAAAGCCGCCCGCGCCTGCATCCATCGCCGTATAGCTTTTTCGCCCTATAAAATAGGGTTAATAGTTATCGTGACGATTAAAATGGGGCTGCCCGAAAAGAGACAGCCCCTTGCTCTTAGTTGATTCGCCCGGTTATTGCTGCAGCTTTTCCAGCAGCAGCTTGTTCACCAGCCCGGGGTTGGCTTTGCCCTTCGTGGCCTGCATAACCTGCCCCACCAGGAAGCCCAGAGCCTTGGTTTTGCCGCTGCGGTAGCTTTCTACGGCCGAGGAGTTGGCGGCGATAACCTGTTCCACGATTTTTTCCAGCTCCGACTGGTCGGAAATTTGCAGCAGGCCCTCTTCTTCCACGATGGCCCGCGGCGATTTGCCGGTGGCAAATGATTTTTCCATGACCTCCTTGGCGATCTTGCCGCTGATCACCTGTTCGTCAATCATCTGCAGCAGCGAGGCCATATATTCCGGGGTAAAAGGGGCTTCGGCCGGCTCCATGCCGGCGGCGCTAAGATGGGCCGAAAAATCACCCATGACCCAGTTGCTCACTTCCTTGGGGTTGGGATAAAGCTTGAGACAGGCTTCAAAATAATCGGAGAGGGCACGGGTAGCCGTAAGCACCGCGGCGTCGTAAGGCGGCAGAGCGTACTCCGCCACATAACGGGCCGCCCTTTGTGATGCCATTTCGGGCAGGCTGCGGCGCGCCGCCTCCACCTCTGCGGCGGTCAACTCCACGGGCGCCAGCTCTGGGTCGGTAAAGCAGCGGTAGTCTGGGGTCTGCAGCTTGTCGCGCATGGCTACGGTTACCTGCTTTCCCTCTTCCCAGCGCCTGGTCTGGGGAATGACCGTCCCGCCCTGGCGCAGAATTTGCGCCTGGCGCTCTATTTCATACTCCACCGCTTTTTCCACGGCTTTGAACGAGTTCATATTTTTCAGCTCGGTCTTATGGCCCAGGATGCTGCTGCCCCGGGGGCGCAAAGACACATTGGCATCACAGCGCAGGCTTCCCTCTTCCATTTTGCAGTCGGACACTTCAGCATACTGGAGAATGCTCTTAAGCTGCTCCAGGTAGCGGCGGCATTCGCCGGCGGAGCGCAGGTCCGGTTCGGTGACAATTTCAATCAGCGGCACGCCGGCCCGGTTATAATCGACGGCCGAATCGAGCCCCGCCGGGGCGTGCACCAGCTTGCCGGCATCTTCTTCCATGTGCACCCGCCCGATCCGGATTTTCTTCAGCTCGCCGCTGTCGTCTTCCACTTCGAGATAGCCGTTTCTGCCCAGGGGGACGTAGTACTGGGAAATCTGGTATCCCTTGGGCATATCCGGGTAAAAGTAATGTTTACGGTCAAAGTAGCTGTGCAGGGCGATCTCACAGTTTAAAGCCACCGCAGCGGTTAAAGCCTTCTGCACCGCTTCGCGGTTCAGCAGGGGCAGGGCACCCGGGAATCCAAGACAAACTTCGCAAGTATAGCTGTTGGCCTTGGCCTCGGCGGTAAAACGGTTCGGGCATTTACAGAAAAGCTTGCTTTCAGTCAACAGCTCTACGTGGACTTCCAATCCGATGATCACTTCATATTCCATGGGTATCTTCCTTCCTTGCGAGATCCCCTGCCGGGGAATATTTAAACGGGAGCGCCGCCCGCCCGGCCAGTCCGGTCAGCGTTGCTTCAGCGAATGGCCGGCCCACCAGCTGCAAGCCCACGGGCAGGTTATCCACTTCGCCCGCCGGGGCACAGAGTGCCGGCAGCCCCGCAAGGCTCACCGGGGCGCAGAAGCAATCCCGCTGGTATGCCTTGAGAAAATCTTCGGTTTCTTCTCCGGCTTCGGCCGGTGCCAGTACCGCCGGCAGCATGATCAGAGAGCATTTCTCCAGGGCAGCGGCAAAACTTTGCCGCACCAGTCTCCAGACCTTTTGTGCCTGGCGGTAATATGGCTCAAAGTTGTCCTTGCTCAACAGGTGGGTGCCGATGATTACGCGGCGTTTTGCCTCCGCGTTAAAGGTGGCGCCGCGGGTTTTCAAGTAATATTCTTCCAGGGTGGCGCCCTCCGCGGATGCGGCGGAAGGGCCGAAGCGGATGCCGTCAAAGCGGCCTAAGTTGGAAGATGCTTCCACGCAAGCGATAACATAATAAGCTTGCAGCGCTTCCCGGAAAAGGGGCAGGGTTATTTCCACAAACTCTGCTCCCGCGGCCATATACCTTTCCCGGGCCGGCTCAAGGGCGCTGCGGGTGTGGTGCGGCAGCAGCGCAAACACATCTTTGGGATAGCCGATCTTCAAATTCCGGAATGATTCTTCGCCCTCCGCCCGGGGAAGTCCGTCTTTTGCGGCGGCAGTGGCCGCATCCCGGGAATCGCAGCCGGAAATAATTTGCAGAGCCAGGTCGATATCCGCGGCATCCCGCGCGGCAAGAGCCACGGAGGCATAAGAGGGGGCATGGGTGTATAGGCCGTGGCGGGACACCAGCCCGGGAGTGGGCCGCAGCCCGAAGAGGCCGCAGTGTGAGGCGCCCAGGCGCAGCGAACCGCCGCTGTCGGAACTTAAGCCAAGCAGGCACTGGCCGGCGGCCACAGCCGCGGCGGCGCCGTCACCTGCCGGCCGGGCCGGATCCCGGGGGTTGGCCGCAGGGCCGGCAGAAGAGCTTGCATCAGAGGAGCCCAGGCCAAACGGATCCAGGTTGGCCTTGCCCACAATGATCGCCCCGGCATCGATCAGTTTCTGGGCTGCGGCGGCCGTATAGGGCGGGTGGAGGTTTTTCAAGGAGGCGGCCCCCCAGGTGGTGGGACCTGCACTGTAGCACAGGTCGTCCTTCAAGACTACCGGCACCCCCGCCAGGGGAAGGGAAGTCCCGCCCTGTCCCACAAGGCTGTCCACGGCTTCGGCCTGCCTGAGCGCCTCCTGTTCAAATATATGTACTAATGACTGCAAAGTGCTGTTCAGGGAGGAGCAGCGGGCCAGGAACGCTTCGGTCAGCTCCCGGGCTGAAATCTCCCTGTTGTTTACGGCTTTAGCCGCAGCGGCGGCTGTGATCCTGTCCAGTTCCACGATAGCCCTCCTTTTAGGCGTCTAATCGATTATGGCCGGTACCCGGTAATACTTTTTTCTAAATCTGGCTGCAGCCTGCTGCAGTTTCTCCGGGTGCCCGGTCTCCGGCTCATCTTTCCGCCAAACATTCACCGCGTTGTGGCTAAAAAGCAGCGGCTCTGTGCCGGTGGTATCTACAGCCAGGAGAGGTTCCAGCCACTGCTCAAAGGCGGCCAAATCCTTTTGCAGCTGTTCTTGATGATCAGGGGTGAGTTCGATTTTACTGGTGCGGGCAGCGTTTTCTACGGCAGTCCGGTAATCTTTCAAAGATAACACACCGTCCTTCCCCAATAGGATCTATGCAACATTATAGCATAATTCAGACGCTTAAAATAAAAGAATACCGGGTTTAACTATCTTCCCGGCATTTAATTCAAGGATGAATTTTCTTTGTATTGCCGGCTGCAAAAGGGGCGGCCTTCCCTGCGGGGAAGGACCCCTTTTGTGCCACCTTAATGAAAGTCAACCTCAATGCGGCGCTGCTGCCGGTGCGGCTCAGCCTTGGGCATGGTGACCTCCAGGATGCCATTGCGATAAACAGCCTTGGCCCCATCAGCCACCACGGGGGTGGGCAGAGAGACGGTCCGGTGGAAGGTGCCGCTGAATCGCTCCCGGCGGTGCATCTGTTCGTCTTTAATTTCCCGGCTGCGCTTGATCGTCCCGCGCAGATCGAGCAGGTTTTCCCGGATATCGATGGTGATGTCATCCTTGCTTTCCAGGCCGGGTATTTCGCACTGGGCGATCACTTCCTTTTCAGTTTCAAAAACATCGATCCGCGGCCCGGAAAACTCGCGGCCCCAGGGGCCAAAGAAGCGGTCCATCTCCCGCCGAAAGTTGTCCATCTCCCGGAAAGGTTCATAGGGGATTAAGGGCATGGCTTTGCACCTCCAGGTGATCATTTTTTTTATATTTTTTTCGAGTGTTTCAAATTTATGCGGCCGGGGATCTGTTGGGCTAGCAAAGGTGCTTAATCTAAGAAAGCATAATTGTGGTAATATGTTAGAGTTGGTATAATATCACCGGGAGATGATCAAGCATGCAAATTGGATTGGTTGGGCTGCCGCAGTCCGGGAAAACCACCTTTTTTAATTTGTTGACCGGCCTTGACCAGCCCACTGGTTTTAATCCCGCGGCCGAGGTTCACACCGGCAGTGCGGTAGTTCCCGATAAGCGCCTCGATTTCCTGGCCTCATTATATAAGCCGCGCAAAGTAGTATACGCCCGCATTACATTTAACGATATTCCCGGGGTGCGGATGAATGAGAGCGGAGCCAGGGCCGCGCAGCTGCTGGACGAAGTCCGCTCGGCTGATCTCCTGGTTCAGGTAGTGCGGGCCTTCAACGGCAGCGCGGGCGGTGCATCGATCCCGCCAACCCCGTACCGGGATCTTGTTGAATACGGCACCGAACTTATGCTGGCGGACATGGATGCCCTGGAAAAGAGAATTGAGCGCATTAAAAGCAGGCCCAAGGTCAAAAAGGAGACACAGGAGCAGCTGGCTGTCCTGGAGCGCATGCTTCAGGCCCTGGAGCAGGAGCAGCCCCTTTCCACGGTAAAGCTAAGCTCTGAGGAGCAGGAGCACCTGGCCGGACAGGCCTTTTTAAGCGAAAAACCGCTCATTGCCGCCATTAATCTTGATGAAAAACAGCTATCGGCCAAAGACTACCCCCAGCGCGAGCAGGTCGCAGCTTACGCGGCACAGTATGGTATTCCGGTGATCGAGATATGCGCCCAGGTGGAGATGGAAATAAGCAGGCTGTCTCCCGAAGAGCGGGGGGATTTTATGGCTGACCTGGGGCTGTCCGAGTCGGGGCTGGATCGCCTGGCCCGGACCGCTTACGAGCACCTGGGCTTAATCTCTTTCTTTACCGTGGGTGACGACGAGGTGCGCGCCTGGACCATCCGCCGGGGAACTACAGCCCGGCAGGCTGCCGGCAAGATTCATTCCGACATGGAGCGCGGCTTTATCCGGGCGGAAGTATTCCATTTTGATCAGCTCCACCGCCTTGGCAGCGTCGCCAAAGTGCGCGAAGCAGGACTGTTTCGCCTGGAAGGCAAAGACTATATCGTCAAGGACGGCGACATCATCAATATTCGGTTTAACATTTGAGACCAGGGTCGTGATCAATAGATGGCAGTAACTACAGCGTCAAAGCATCCGGTTCCATGGAAAAACAAAGCTAAGGTGGACGGCAATCAATTTTCTTCTGCCTTTTCCGTGCTCCTGGCTGAGTTTAAAGACAGACAGCTGGAAAAAGAATATATCCAGCATGAAATTCACGGCCACCTGAAGTATATCAGGCCCACTGCACTCATTTTAGGGCTCCTCTTTTTTCTGTTTATCATTCCCGATTATTTTTTAACCAAAGACAGTCAGACCTTTCAAGCCATTTTTTATATCAGGGCTTCTTTTTTGCTGCTGATCATCGTTCTCTACAAGATCCTGGGCCTCAGTCCCGGATACAGCGCGCTAACATGTTTGATTTCATTGTACAAGCTGGTGGTGGCGTTTGATTTTCTGCTGATCTTTTATCTGTATGAATCGCCCAACTTTTTCGTCCAATCTTTTGGCGTTATCGCCATGATCCTGGCTTTCTTCCTGGTGGTCAATCGCTGGCTCTATGCTGTCTTGACTTCCTTATTTTTGGGAGCCGGTTTTCTGTTTACCGCCAACTTGCGTTTTGAAGCCATACCCCCTTCGGAGTATGCGGCAGTAGGCGTTTATATTGCCCTGGTTTTGACCATGAGCGCAGTATCCTCCTACCGCTCCAACTATTATAAACGCTTGCAATTTCTTTACAACAAAGAATTGAAGCGGGCCTGCGAAATTGATGCGCTGACAGGCATCTATGCCAAGAGCAAGTTTAATGCAGAGCTCAATCAATGGATAGAGCTGGCGCAGCGCTATCAACACCCTTTGTCCCTGGTTCTCTTTGATGTGGATGATTTTAAAACGATCAACGATCAGTACGGTCACCTTACCGGTGACCGGGTTTTAGCCTCCCTGGCTGCAGTGGTGCAAAGCTCAGTGAGGCAGTCCGATATTTTCGCCCGCTGGGGGGGGGATGAGTTTGCGATCCTCCTGCCCTACGCCGATAAAATGCAGGCCTATGAGCTGGCGGAACGCGTACGGACGACTATCGCAGCATACCATTTTGACCAGGTTAATCATATCAGCTGCAGTTTCGGCGTTGCTACTTACGAAGAAAATGACGACAGCACCTCCCTGATGTCCCGGGCAGACTCTAAATTGCTCCAGGCGAAAAGCAGCGGCAAAAACCTGGTTGTGTGAAAAATCAAGGCGCATCCCTCTTTTTCGGGCACACTTATTTCGGCCATGCGCTGCCATAAGTATTCGTTATGGCGGTAAATCTACTCTTTATCCCGGCAGTTGGGCTGGAATTATTTTACGGGCAACATAACCAAACCACTGGTATTAATTCTGTTTATAGGTATTGTTCTGTTTTTAACAATATGATAATATCTATTAGGATTCAGTTAAACTATCTATTTTTGATAGGAGGAAGGGTTATGAAAAAGATTTGGTCACTCACCTTGGCGCTATTGCTGGTAATAGCGCTGGTATCGGCTGGCTGCTCCGGTACCGACGAAGGCACAGGTCCTGATGAAGAAGGCGGCGCAGAGGGCGCGGCAGTATCCCTGGGCCTCGGCATCATCAATTCCATTGCCAAGTCAAAAGGCTACGCAGTAGACGATGACGGCAATGAAACCTTGCCGCTCGGACAAGTCGATACCGTTATCGCTGCGGCTCTGTTCGATGCGGAGGGCCGTGTGGTTGATGTAATTATTGATACAGCGCAGACGAGGGTCAACTTTGATGAAGAGTTTCAGGTTACTTCCGACCTGAGTGCTCCTGGCAAAACCAAGGTTGAGCTGGGCTCCGACTACGGCATGGGCCGCGTTTCTGAAATTGGTAAGGAATGGTTTGAGCAGATCGCTGAGCTGGAAAAATGGATGGTCGGCAAAACGGTAGAAGAGATCAAAGCCATGCCGGTCAAGGAAAAAGATGAAGCCCATCCGGCAGTTCCCGATGATCCCGAGCTGAGCTCCCTGGTCACCATCACTGTGCAGGATTACATCGAAGCCATAGAGAAAGCCTATAACAACCGGGTCGATGTAGAAAACGCGGTGAAGCTGGGCCTCGGCCACAACATCTCTATCGCCAAGTCCAAGGGCTACAGCCTGGATGAGGAGAGCGGAACAGAAACCCTGCCCCTGGCCCAGGTTGATACGGTCATCGCTGCCACCGCCTTCGACGCCGACGGCAAAGTGGCCGGTGTGATTATTGACAATGCGCAGGTTCGGGTCAACTTTGACGCGGAAGGCCAAGTTACTTCCGACCTGAGCGAGCGTCCCAAGACCAAGGTTGAGCTGGGCCCCGACTACGGCATGGGCCGCGTTTCTGAAATTGGCAAGGAATGGTTTGAGCAGATCGCTGAGCTGGAAAAATGGATGGTCGGCAAAACGGTAGAAGAGATCAAAGCCATGCCGGTCAAGGAAAAAGATGAAGCCCATCCGGCAGTTCCCGATGATCCCGAGCTGAGCTCCCTGGTCACCATCACTGTGCAGGATTACATCGCTGCTGTGGAAGAAGCCTTTGCCAATGCGCGGTAGCAGGTGCGCCTATCTTAAGTAATCCAACGCTCCCCCGCGGCCGCGGGGGAGCTATTTTTCATGGCTATCTGGAAAAGGAGATCTTGATGAAAAAAACAATAGCTGTGGTTCTTCTGGCGGCCCTTATGCTGGCCTTGCCCGGGTGCACGCCAAAAAATGAATATACCCGCTATGCCGACAGCTTTTACGATACTTTTGACACCCTGGTCCAGGTAGTAGCCTACACTAAAAGCGAGCAGGAATTCCGGCAATATTTTGCGATCATCGAAGAAACATTTCAAAAGCTGCACCGGCTCTATACCATTTACGAGAGCTATGAAGGTCTCAACAACCTTAAAACAATCAATGACAATGCCGGCATCGCACCCGTGGAAGTAGAGCAGGAAATTATTGATTTGATTCTCTTCGCCAAAGAGTGGCACGGACGGACCGCAGGGCGCACCAACATTGCCCTGGGACCGGTGCTGAAGCTGTGGCATCATTACCGCGAAGAAGGACTTTATGATCCGCCCAATGCAGAGCTGCCGCCGTTGGAGGCGCTGCAGGAAGCGGCCCGGCACACCAGCATCGACGAGGTTATTGTTGATACGGAAAAGAATACGGTATTTTTACCGGACCCGAAGATGAGCCTTGACGTGGGGGCCGTGGCCAAGGGCTTCGCCGCCGGGCTGGCCGCGCAAAAGGCCATGGCCGCGGGGATGGAATCGGGGCTCATCAGCGCCGGCGGCAATGTTTACGCCATCGGCCGTCCCCTGGACGGCGTGCGCGAACGCTGGACCATCGGTGTTCATAATCCGGAAAAATCCATCGTTGACGGGGATGGCCTCCTCGATACAATTTTCGTCAACGATGCGGCCATCGTCACCAGCGGCGATTACCAGCGCTATTATATCGTGGATGGCCAGGTTTACCACCACCTCATTGATCCGGAAACATTAATGCCCGCCACCCATTACCGTGCGGTGACGGTAGTGGCATACGATTCAGCAGTGGCCGACTATATGTCAACAGAGCTGTTTTTACTGCCTTTCTCCGAGAGCCTGGTCCTGGCTGAGAGCATTGACGGGGTAGAAGCTTTATGGGTTTTCCCTGATGGACGAATCGAGGTCACGGAAGGCATGAAGCCGATGCTCAAAAGCTACGGCGCCACCAACGAGTAATTAATGATCATTTTGCTGATGAAATTCGCAGCGGCAATATCTATTTTGATTACAAAATCAAGCTGGGAAATTCCCCACCGCCAATGCCCTGGCCTGATGAAACTGGCCGGTGTTAAGGTAGAAGCTGGACGGGCAAGGCATGGGCAAAGGATCTTGATCTAACGAAATAATTCAAGAAGGAGAAAGAAGCATAACATAACCCTCCGGTTCACTGCATAGGTTAAGTTAAGGCGCCCTATTCAAAAATAAACAGCTCTACAATGGCTGTCTTCAGGGCTACGGCGAGGTCGTGGGCCAGTTGCAGCGAAGGATTGTATTTACCCTTTTCCAGGTGGACAATGGTCTCTCTTCTAACCCCGACCATGCTGGCCAGCTCTTCCTGGGTCAGATTGTAGCGGGCTCTGAACTCCTTGATTCTTGTTTTGAAAGCCATCCATGCTCAGTCCTTTACCTGCTTGTCGTAAACCTGCCAGTTTTTTTTTCATTACAGCTCCTTGTTATTTTTTTATAACTTTATGCTGTAAATATATCACACCCCGAAAAAAGAAACCCTTTGCTTCCTAAAAAACCGGTCATAAAAACGACCAGCAGTAAATAATGCTAAGAATAGCTGGGGGAGCAGCAGGTTTACCCCCTAAACTCCATTTTATGATTCCGCAATTTTTCACCCGGTTTGTGAAAAAAATACTTTTTTTGTCTCTATTGACAAAATATTTTTCTAGACGTATACTATTAAAACACAGAATATTCTGTATTTGTTACCGGTAGAACTAACGGAAAGGAGGTGCAGCCCATGCTGGAATTAAGCGGACAGGAGCTTTCTTGCTCAGCATGCCAGGGCAGCATCTATCCGCAGCACCGGGTGGTCAAAAAAGTCCTTTGCGGCGATGAGAATATCTGCTATCCGCCGCATCAGAAATACAAGGCGCCCGACTGCAAAGTCTACTACTTCTGCTCTGACAACTGCGCCCGGGAGCTGGAAAGCAAACTCAGCGCCTGCACGCCGGTGCCCCGCTGGAAACGGCTTATGGCCCGGATCAACGAAGTAAGCAAGGTCATCGGCATCGCCGGAGCCTTCAGCCACCACCTGCATAAGAGCAAATAGCGTTTACTTGTTGGCCATGGCTGACGCGTTGATCAACCGGGAACGGGCACTTAAATAGAGCTGCCTCTTCCCGCTTCCATGCAGCTGCAACCCCTATACTGCCCTGATTTCGCCCGCCCCAAGGAATTGGCGCTTGTGCCTTCTTGGCCGGGCTAATCCCCTCTCCCCTGGCGGGAGAGGGGTAGGGAGAAGGGGGGATCTCAAAGCGATTAAATAGCTGCCGTCCTCGAGCACAGTATCTGGTTGACCCCTTTAGAAATAGATGCCTCAAGGAGCGGTTACTGGGCAGAGGAAGCAATGGTGAGGGCCGTGCCAGCTGCTGCCAGAATAACGGCTGCGGCCACTGCAGCGAGTATAGCCTTTTTGCTGATGGGGCTGCTTCTGCTTTCTGCTTTGCTCTTGAGGAGCCTGCTGCCGGCCATCAGCAAAAAGGGGACAGCAGCAGTGAGGATCAGATAAATGCCCACTGAGCCCAGCGGGGGCTGGACTGCCGCGCCCGGTTCATTTACCAGTGTGGAAAAAGAGCTAAAGGCATTATTGACGAAGTGAAAGAGTACGGGCAAGAGGATATTTTGAGTCTCGATCATGATCAAGGTCAGGATTACGCCCAGTATTGCCGTTCCCAGGAACCGATATGGATCCAGGTGGAAAATCCCAAAGATAAGCCCCATTCCGATCATGGTAACCCATTTATTTTTGCCCCTAAAGGTATGGAGAATCAATCCCCGGTGCAAAGCCTCCTCACAGACAGCCGGCATTACCGCTGCTATGAATAAGGTCAGCGGGAAGGGAACAGAACTTAAAAACTGCAACAGCTCATTGCTGATGGAGCTAATTTCCTCGGGAAAAAGATAGGCGATGGCCATGGTGACCGCCGCAACGGTTAAATATGCTCCCAGCCAGAGCACCAGAACGCCAAATATTTGCCTCAATGTGGGCCTGCTGAACTTGAAAATTTCCCGCAGATCCCACCCGAAAACCAGGGCCGGAACAATAGCACAGGACAGAAACATTAATTCCGTTAAGGCCAGCCCCCACATGCCCCAAAATAGCTGCATCGGGGCGGCTACAAATACCATCAAGACCATTACCACCAGGAATACAATTAGTCCGATAAAAATGTTTGGCTTCACTGTCCTGGTCAAAATAAACCCTCCTCTCCAGACCTACCTTCTATAAGATATCATGAATCCCCGCTTTTTACAGGGTCCTTTTAGCCTTTTATCATTTACTAATCTTATTACCAGTAACGTGTCAATTTAACTTGTTTCTTATATTAATCTCCCTACCCTATCAAAGGGGAAACAGTTGAGCGAAAACCAGAAAGTCCCCCTTTTCTAAAGGGGGATTTAGGGGGATTTAAAAGAAAAAGATTTAACGAACCGTCTCATAAGTTCTTGACAGGGCACTGGCTTTATGTTGCGAGCGGTAAAGATGAGCACCGGCCCGTCCATAATTTAAGCAAAACGCCAGGCCGCCGGAGAGGCGCCTGGCGCCGTATTTATTTTTGAAGGAGGGGAACAGTAGTATGTCCGGCCGGGCTGAAACAGTTCGCTTTCGCAAAGGGGGATTTAAGGTGATTTATGAAAAAGATTTAACGAATCGCCTTATAGTTTGCTTGACAGGGCCCTGGTTGTTTTGCCTGCCTCCGAAATCGCGGGAAGGGAAAAAACTGTCCGGTGCCGAAATATCAAGTAAAGACCCGCAAAAGGAGACGTTCTCATTGAGCAGCAGCAAATTCCTGGAAATGATGGAGCGGGGCAAAACCCTGGCCCTGAAAAAAGATTACCGGGGGGCGGCGAAAGCCTTTAGCGAAGCCCTGCAGCTGGAAAACGATATTTCCGCCCTCAACAACCTGGCCAACGCGTTTTTTTTAAACGGCGAAATTGACCGGGCTTGGGCTCTGATTGAACCGCGGCTGGATCCTGCCGCGTTCGATGCCAACCCATATACCTTTGCCCTGGCGGCGCAGCTTTCCGTTCACCTGGGCCGCCCTGAAGCTGCCCGGGAACAGCTGAAGGAAGCGGCCGCTATTTTCGAACAAAAGATCCCGCTTCTTGACCGGCTGGGCCTGGTGAAAGAAGCGTGGTACGAGTATACCGTTCAGATGATGCGGGCCGCCGCGGCGTTGCAGGATCATCGTCTTGTTCTCGACCTCTATCGCCGCTGGGAGAAATATCACGTCAACTGGGAAAACCCGTTCCTGGCGGGCATCGCCGCGTTTAACATCGGCCGCTTCAGTCGGGCCTCCTCCCTGTGGGAGCGTATAAGCCATGTCGCCAAGTTCGTCGTGATGATGCAGCAGGTTGCTTTCCTGGTTGATCGGGGATTAATACCCCCCTTCCCCCTGGAATATGAACTCTTCGACCCGGAGCGGCTCATGGAACTGGCCCGGGAGCCGGAAAATGAAGCAGTGCAATCGCGCTACCTGACCCGGGGAAATGTGCGTATGGCCCTGCTATCGTATCTCTTCAGCCCGGACCTACCTGAAGACCAGGTGAAAGGCATTCTCCGCTCGCTCATAAAATTCGGCGAAGACTGGGGCAAAGAATTCGGTTTAAACTTGCTCGAGGCCGGCGGCGTTCCCCGGGAGCTTAAATACTTTGCCGCCCTGGCCCTGGTGGAGCGCGGCGTTTACGAAGCCGGCCAGCCCATCCCCGTGGTCATTGATGGCAGAGAAGAACAGATCAAAATCCAAGAATTTAAAATCGCACTCGAGCCCGATCCGGAGCTAGACCGCCTCAATAAAAGAGCGGTGACCTTTAGAGACAGGGGGAAGATCGACGAGGCGCTGGCGCTGGTGGAGCCGCTCTACGAGCAGGGGCGCTATTACTTGCCCACCATGATTACCCTGGCCAACCTCTACCGCTGGAAAAATAAACCGGAGCTGGCGCGGGAAATTTTTGAACTGTTAGAACAGGCGCTCCCCGGGGCCCCGGTGGTCCTGATTAACCTGGCCGGCGTAAACCTGGAGCTTCATGAATACCGGGCGGCCCTGGACTGCCTGGATCGCATCGACGCGGAGTTGAACCGGGAGATGGAAGAAAAGGCCAGGATAATCCGAAACCTGGCGGAGCGTCGCCTCTCCTTAAACGAGCCCTATAAAAAGCATGCCGCAACCATCGCCTTTGAGGATACCCTGCGGGAAGAGATTGAAAAGAAAAAGATCCCCCTGCAGGCTACCCTGAAGCGGGGCCTCCAAAACATGCCCAACGAGTGGCTGCTTAACTTAAGCGATCACCTCGACCTGGACTGCCGGCAGCGCCGCGACCGGGAAGATCAGATTGCGGCCCGGCTGGTGAACCAAAAGGTGCTGGCTGGGGTTATAGAAGAACTGGGACAGGAAGAGACGGAGCTTCTGCGCTATCTCTTGCAGCAGGGCGGCTGGGCTCGCTTAAATGCCGTCACCCGCAAGTTTGGCCGCATGGCAGGGGACGGCTTTTACTGGGACGAAGAAGATCCCGTTTCCCCCCTCGGCTTCTTGTGGTCCCGCGCCCTGGTTTTCGTCGGCCGGGCCGTCATCGACAACCGCAACACCAAAGTAGCGGTCGTCCCCATCGAGCTGCGAGAGAAACTGATGAAACTATTAAATGTTTCTCTTGCCGCCCCGGCACGAAAAGATAAAAGCGAGCCCGGAGCCCGGGGCGCCCGTGATTTTGCGCCGGCAGAAGCAGATAAAGAAGTACTCTCCTTCCGGGTGACAATGACAGACTATTCCGGGAAAGTGAGAGGATATCCTTTTCGCACACTGGCTGTTCCAGCCAACTTTACCCTCTACCGGTTGGCCCGGGCCATTCTTGATGCCTTTGGATTCGACGACGACCATGCCTTCGGCTTCTATGACAACATCAAGCACTGGACCCTCTCCCGGGAAGGCTATGAGCTTTTTGCCGATATAGGCAAAAAACAGAGCTTCCCGGGTTTAAAGAAAACAGGGGTTGCGAAAGCATTTCCGGTACTGAAGAAGAAAATGCTTTTCCTTTACGATTATGGTGACGAATGGCGCTTTATTGTCCAGTTGAAGAGAATCGAAAAGGCCCGGCCCGGCCAGACATATCCCGCCGTACTGGAACAATTCGACCCCGAAGACTAGGTGGCGGACAATGCCCACGGCAGCATCGGTTTCGGTGAATGGCTGTTACCCTTTCCCGGCCGGCCCATTCGCCGAACGCAGAAAACTTCTTGCTACCCGGGCAAGTACTATCGCCACTGGCGCGCCCGGGAAGCCTTCCGCGGCCTTTCGCGTTACAGTGCATCGAGGTATGTGGTAAAAATTCCCTAAAAGGTCGGATGGAGTATGCCGGCAGTATATAACAAGCTGGTCAGAGACAAAATCCCCGGCTTCATCGAAGCTTCCGGCAAGAAAGCGGTAACCCGCATCGCTGACGACGCAGAGCACCGGGCCCTTCTCCGCCAGAAGCTCTTAGAAGAAGTGAACGAATTTTTGGATAGCGGCAGCCCCGAAGAACTGGCCGATATTATCGAAGTGGTCCGGGCCCTGGGCCACACTTACGAGATGCCCCTGGCTGAGCTAATTGAGATGGCCCAGAAAAAAAGAAAAGAGCGGGGCGGCTTCGACAGTAAAGTTATCCTCATAGCAGTGGAAGATTAGAGTAAGGAAGTGTTCCGCGGACACTCCCGCTATACCGCTTTAGGTTTGCACGCCACCTCCCGGTGTCTTTAGCTCACTCGAAAAAGTTCATTTAGGGGTTGTCCTGCCACTACTTTTCATTTAGAATGAAGTAAGACTACAAAATATTCCAAAGTTGCACTAAGATACACTTTTCATCCTTCGAAACTTTCTCGCGACCAGATATGCCCTCATAAAACTATATATCCAAACCGCTACCTTCATGGAGGGTAAGCCGTGTTTGAACTTCTTATTTCCGACGAATTTAAGGTTACTCTGGATCGCTGTCCGGCGGAAATCAAGAAGCAGGCCATGGATACGATCCAGAGGCTCAGGGTGGATCCGTGGTATCCAGGTTTGCAGGCCCACCGGTTAAATAGCGTGCCGGGAAAGTGGGAGTGTTATGTCAACTTGTCGTGGCGCATCATCTATGACTGGGACGGGGAGGTGTTGCGCCTGTGGAAACTGGGCGATCATCGCATTATTGACCGGGTGCAGCGGCGGGTCTTCGCTCCGCAAACCGCCTTCAGCCGCCTGGAAACAGATGACGATGTTGCCGCAGCTGAAGCCGAAGTGGCCGCCGCTGCAGCGCATACTGGTGCCGCTATCTCCCGCCCGGTGGGTGAAGGTGAAACGGACAACCCCTTTACCTGTTTTCCGGCAGCGCACCTGCGCATCCTGGGAGTGCCCTCTCACCTGGTCAAAAAGGTGCAAAGGGCCCGCCGCCTCGAAGAGCTGGAGCAGCTTGACGGCCTGCCCCCGCAAAGCTTAGCCTGGATGCTGGACCTGGCCACCGATTGTGAGATGGAACATGTTCTCTATAACCCCGACAACCTGCTTTTCCGCACCACCCTGGACCGCCTTCAAGGCTACTGCCGGGGCAGCCTGAAAAGGTTAATGCTGAACCTGGACCCGGAGCAAAACCGCTATGTTGCTTCCCACCATAACGGCGAATTGGTCCTGCGTGGCTGCGCCGGCTCGGGCAAGACTACTGTGGGCATTTACCGGGCCATCGAGCAGGCCGCCCATGGGCGCAAAGTGCTCCTGCTCACCTTTACCCGCACCTTAAACGGCGTCAACAAGACCTTGATTGAAGAGTTAATCGGTTCGCTGCCGGATAACCTGGAAGTAATGACCTTCTTTAACTGGCTTACCGAGTACCTGCGCCGGGAGCATGGGCTTGAATTTGATGTCATTAATGACGACCGGCAGAAGGAATTGGTAGAAGAGGCCGTTGAGCGGGCCCGCCAGACATGGGAAAACGGCTTTCCTCGGCTGGATCTTAATTTTTTCCACACCGAGATCCAGCAGGTGATCAAGGGTAACGGCATCGGCAGCCTGGAACAGTACCTGCAGGTGCGCCGCTTTGGCCGCAACACCCCCCTGCCTCCGGGGCACCGCCGGGCTGTCTGGGCTGTATATACAGCCTACCAGGAGCTGCTCCAGGAAGCGGGGCTGCATGATTGGAACGACCTGCCCCTGGTGGGGCTGAAGCTGATTACTGAAAAACCCCTGGGCGATCCGTACGACGACGTCATCCTGGACGAGGGCCAGGACTTGAGCCCGGTCCAGCTGCGCCTTACCCGGGAGTTGATCAAGGGCGGCGATCCCCGCTCCCGCCGCAGCTACATGGTTATGGCCGACGCCTCCCAGACCATTTACAGCCGGGGCTTCTCCTGGAAAAATGCCGGTATCGATGCCCGCGGCCGCACGGCCATTCTGCGAAGAAATTTCCGCAATACCAGGCAGGTGGCTGCTGCCGCCGCCCGCCTGATTGAGCATAATACCCTCCTTAAAGCAGAGCAGGAATTCATCAAGCCGGCATGGTCCCACCGGGTGGGCGCCCGCCCCCGGGCGATCACCTGCGACCTGCAAGATAGGGAAGTGCGCTACGTCAGTGAAACAATTTTGGACCTGATCGGGGGCGGGCATTTCCGCCTGTCCGATTTTGCCGTCCTCTGCCCAACCAATAAGCTGTGCCAGCAGTACTGCGATGCTTTGACTAACCGCAACATCCCCTGTGTCTTTCACAAGGACCAGGCTTTTAATATCCTTGAAGAAAATGTGAAAGTCATGACCATTCATTCCGCCAAGGGCATCGAGTTTCCGGTGGTTTTTGTCGCCGGGGTGCGGCGCGGGCTGCTGCCCCGTTATATCAACCGCAACGGCCTGGATCCAGAAGAGCAGCAACTGGACCGGGAGCGCTTTCGCACCCTGCTCTACGTGGCCATGACCCGCGCCGCCGAAAACCTCTTCCTGCTCACCACCGCCGGCCAGGAATCCCCTTTCCTGGCCGAAATCAACGGCCTGGTTGACCGCGAAGAATACCGGGGGCAAAGAGCCCAGGATGCACATGAGTATTTAAGCAACAGATAGCCGCCCGGTACAATCTAGGACAGGCCGGATTGGGATCTAATCGAAACCACTTTCGGTGGGATTGCTATCGCAGTTTAAGTCTTGACACTGGCCCCACTGAATCTCAGAGTTGAATATTAAAAATTCATATTATATAATCAAAAAGTCGGCGGCTGTTAAAAAACCGCTGGTTTCACGTTTCTGCCTCTCGCGGCCCGGGCGGTTGTAGAGGAAAAGAGCTTAGTTGTGAGAGATCATGTTATCCCAATAGTGGCATTAAGGAGATTTTATCTTGAGTGAAGTTAATTTACCGAAGACCAGCAGAGGATGGGAAACATTAGAAAAGATCCTTTCTGCCGCGGAGAAATATTTTGGAGAGAAAGGTTATTATAATACTTCAATTACTGATATTTGCTCCCTGGCCGGAATTGCCCCGGGTACTTTTTACATCTATTTTTCAGACAAGATCGGTGTTTTCCGTTACCTGGTCAGAAACCTGGGCAAGGATTTGCGCAAAGAAATTGCCTTAAACATAAAGAACTGTAAAACCAGGCTTGAAGCCGAGCATGTAGGGTTCAAGACTTTTTTTGATTTTATTGCCGAACACCCCAACCTGTATAAAATAATCTGGCAAGCCCAAATGGTTGATGAAGAAATTTTTAAAGAATATTATGCTCATATTGGAGAGCGCTATGTCAAGGGATTGGCTGAAGCTCAACAAAAAGGTGAAGTAACAGAAATCGATCCCGAAGTTCTGGCTTACTGTTTTATGGGTATTACTAATTTTGTTGGGCTCCGCTGGGTGATATGGGAAAAAGCAAAAATTCCGGAACATGTCCTTCATGATGTTTTGAAGTTTATTAAAGAGGGAGCATTCGCCAAAGACTAGTAACGGGTAACTTCCTAAGTTGCCTGTAAAACAGGTTGACTGCAAAACAGAAATGTACAAACTGCATCGTCATAAAGATGCAGTTTTTTATTTATTAGCAATATTATTTTTTTGCGTAGCAATGCTTGAATCTTAATACTGGGTAAAAGAATATAACAATTAAAAATTGTGCTTGACAAGCGCCATAAGCGTGATATGATTAAAACATGAGAGATGGTTCAGGTGTTAGGTTTTAGCTTTTCACATAATCAAAACTATTCAATCTAATTAAAAGGAGATTGGATCAAATGAAAGCAGTAGGGATAAGCGGCAGCCCCAGGGCCAAGGGAAATACGGAGTATTTAGTTGATTTCGTGCTTAGCAAACTATCAGCTAAAGGAGTGGATACTGAACTCATCACCCTTTCTGATAAGTCAATCGCCCCTTGTAAGGCTTGTTACCACTGTGTGAAAGAAAAAGACTGCAGCACAAAGGATGATTTTCAAGCCATATTTGCCAAAATGTGCAGCGCTGATGCTCTGGTAATCGGAAGCCCTGTCCACCATGCCGGTATGGCTGGTAAATTGAAAGGTCTTCTAGACCGCACTGGCTTTGTTTCCCGCTGGATTGGCAGCGAGATGAAAAGGGCCGGTGAGAATTACCAATGGAAGGGAACTGCCCTGTCACGTAAAATACTGGCCCCGATTACCGTAGCCCGCAGAACAGGGCACACCTTTGCTCTTGCCCAGTTGCTGTTATGGGGAACAGTAAACGACTTGATTATAGTCAGCGCCGATTACTGGCCCATGGCTGTAGCCGGAACGGCGGGCGCAGTGGATGCCGAATCTGATCGGGAGGGGCTCACGATCATGGAGCATCTCGCCGATAACATCCACTTTTTGCTTGAAAAACTTCAAAAATAACAATAAGGGGGCATTTTGCATGATTGCGAACTGGGTGGGAAATTATTCGAAGCACAGGGCCACTCTGACCCCGAACAAAAAAGCTGTTTACGATCTGGACAACCGGCAATATTACACCTATCGCGAGCTTGATCAAAGAGCTGATATGCTCGCCAATTTTTTAGGGAACAAACTCGGCCTTAAAAAATACGATCGGGTGGCTTTCCTGGCCCGCAACTGCATTGAATTGATCGATGCTTACTATGCAACGGGCAAAATAGGAGCCATCCTTGTTCCTTACAATATAAGATTATCGGCGGCGGAGCTGGTTCAATTAGTCCAGAACGAAGAGCCGCAGGTTCTTTTCTACGAAGAAACTTTCAAAGATAAGGTTATGGCCTTAAAAGAGCAGACCGGTATTCGGCACTACGTGGTGCTGACCGGTGCTTCAGAAAAAGGCGACGATACGCCTTACAAGACAATCTTTTCTGCCGGCAGCACTGAGCCTCAATCCTGTCCGGACCTGACGCTTAATGATATTCATTTGTTGCTGCATACCGGCGGCACCACGGGGCTGCCTAAAGCGGCCATGCTTTCACACCAGGCCCTTTTGTTTAACTCGTTTAACGAGATTGTGACCTGGAATATTACCCATACAGATTCCGCCCACATTTTACTGCCATTATTCCATACCGGGGGATGGAATCTCCTGACCCTGCCGCTTCTTCACGCCGGAGGCACAATTATCATTAACAAGCAATTTGATCCGCTACTGGCGTTAAAGACCATTGAAAATGAAAAGACGACTTTCTGTTTTGGCGCAGCAACAATATTTAAAACCATGATTGACTTGCCGGAATTCGAAGAAGCCGATTTATCCTCTTTGCGCTGGGCCATGGCCGGGGCTGCGCCTACTCCGCTAAGCGTGATGGAAAAATTCTGGGCCAAGGGTGTTCGCTTTATTTTAGGCTACGGCATGACCGAGGCTGGACCCAATAATCTCTCCGTTCTGGCGGAGCACTTAACCTGGGAAGAAATTAAAGAGAAGCATGGTTCTGTCGGGAAGCCCATGTACCTGACCGCGGTAAAAATTGTCGATGAGCAAGGAAACGAGGTTAAAGATAACGAGATTGGCGAGCTCATCTGGAGCGGACCCCAGATCTTTTCAGGATACTGGCGCAATGAAGAAGAAACTGCCAAAACGCTTCGGGATTCGTGGGTCTACACCGGCGATATGGCCAAAAGGGATGAAGACGGTTTTTACTATATTATCGGCCGCAAGAAAAATATGTTTATCAGCGGGGGTGAAAATGTTTTCCCCGCGGAAATTGAAAAAGTCTTGTATGAATTAAAGCAAATCCGCGAAGCCTGTGTTATCGGTGTGCCGGACGAAAAATGGGGGGAAGTGGGCAAAGCGGTGATCTCTTTAAATCCCGGCCAGCAGTTGACCGAAGAAGAAATCATCTCTTATTTGCGGAGCAGAATAGCCCATTACAAAGTGCCCAAATATGTGCAATTCGTTGACGAACTTCCCAAGAACTCTGTGGGCAAAATTCTCACGGCCGATGTAGCCAGGCTTTATGGCAAACCGGGACAATAAACCAATATTTGTTTCTGTTCCAGTGTTTACTATAAATTGCGTAGAGCTTAAAGGGAGTAATTGGCAATGGCAAAAGAGACGATGACAGTCGGTATTGAAAATATCGGAATATATGTACCGCCGGGTATTCAGGATAGCGCTTTTATAGCTGAAAAATCGGGCATCCCGCTGGAGGTCATAGAACAAAAATTTGGCATAAAACAGAAACATAAGGCCGGGCCGGACGAGCATGTATCCCATATGGCGGTTAAAGCGGCCCTGGACGCTTTACAGGATTTTGACCCCCGTGACCTGGATCTCGTCGTTTACTGTGGCAGCGAGTATAAAGATTATTACCTGCATAACCTGGCGGCCAAAATTCAGCATGAGATCGGCGCTACCAGCTCCAACGCCTTTGAGATACATTCCTTGTGTTCCGCGGGAGTCTGGTCCCTGAAAGTTGTAAAAAGCATGATGCTGCAGGACCCCGACCTCAATAGAGTATTGCTGGTCACTTCCTCCAAGGAGGCCGATCTGATTGATCTTAAAAATCAAAGGGCCCGGTTTATGTTTAACTTTGGTGATGGAGCAGCAGCTGCCTTGTTAATTAAAGGCATCAATAGAAATAAAATTTTGGAAAGTTCCATGATTACAAGAGCAGAATTTGCGGATGATGTTGCTGTCTACGGAGTGGGCTCCCGTAATTATTACCGCTACCCCACCCTGAATTACGATTTACGGAACCTGGATGTTCAAGACCCCCTTTCCATGAAAGAAAGGCTTGATCCCATTACCCTGGATAATTTTATCACTGTCATTGAGCAGGCAGCCCAAAAAAGCGGCTATGATCCGCAAGATATTGATTTTATCGCCCCCATTTTCATGAAACGTTCGATACTGCTTAAAATACTGTCCCATTTCAATTTAACCGAGGATCAATCTTATATTCTGGATCATTATGGTCACTGTCAATCTGCAGATGCATATATCGCCCTGGTTGAAGGATCAAAATTGGGGCGCTTAAAAGACGGGGACCTCGTGGTTATGTTTGGCGCCGGTACCGGCTATACCTGGGCAGCTACTGCCCTCCTGTGGGGTGAATGCAGATGAATTACCGGGTTGGAGACCGCGCTTCTGTAAGAAGAACCATCACAGAAGCAGATATTGTTAACTTTGCCGGCATTACGGGTGATTACAATCCGATCCATGTCGATGAAGAATATGCTAAAACTACTATTTTCGGCGGCCGGATAGCGCACGGCATTTTCAGTGCTGCTCTCATCAGCAACGTTCTTGGCAATAAGTTGCCGGGCCCCGGTTGTATCTATCTCGAACAAACCCTGCGTTTTCTGGCCCCGGTTAGAATTGGCGATACCATTGAGGCTGAAGTAGAAGTTATAGAAATCATTGAGGCTAAAAGGAGGTTGCGCTTAAGCACTACCTGTAAAAACCAGGACGGAAAAATTGTATTAAATGGCGAAGCCCTTGTCAAAATTTAACGGTAAAACCAATTGATCCAATGCCTTAGATGGGAGGGGAAATGGTGTACGCTGGGCAGTTGTTTGGCCAGGCTTTAGTTAACGGCATACTGGTCTCGGGCATCTACGCCCTGGCTGCAAGCGGATTGGCGCTGGCGTTTGGGGTAGTTAAATTCCTCAACCTGGCCCATGGCGAATTTTTAATGCTGGCGGCCTATTTCGGCATCATTGTGTTTGGCTCTTACGGCCTTGATCCCTTATTAATGACGCCTGTTGTTTTCATTCTCTTTTTTATCCTGGGCGCCGCCTATTATAAGGCCCTGGTGAAACCGGTCCTTAAGGCAGGCGAACTAAACCAGCTCCTGTTAACCTTCGGTATTTCCATATTCCTGCAAAACCTTGCCCTGTTAATCTTCGGCGGAACGATTCGCACTATTTCGGTGCCCTACCGCACCCATACCATCAGTTTTTGGGGCATCAATTTCGGCACGGCCCGCTTATTCATTCTCTTGCTTTCCATTGTGCTGCTGGTGCTATTGTACCAGGTTCTCCAGCGCACCCGCGTGGGAAGGTCCATCAGGGCGGTAAGCCAGGAGCCCGAAGGCGCCGCCCTGGTGGGGATCGATTCAGAGTCAGTTTATTTAATCGCCCTGGGCATTGCCGTCGGCTTTGCCTCCGTGGCCGGCATGATGCTGAGTATCATCTTCCAGGCCGAGCCCATGGTGGGTTTTAATTTTACCTTAAAAGGCCTGGCCGTAGTCGTGATGGCCGGGCTTGGAAATGTCTATGGCGTGATCTGGGCCAGCCTGCTCCTGGGCATTTCAGAGTCATTTATTGGAGTCTACCTGCCCAACGGCACAGGCTGGTCGGAGGCCATTTTCTTTTTAATGATCCTCGGGGGGCTAGTACTCAGGCAAAGCAGGGTGAGTGCAATATGAAAAAATTGAACCTGAAATACATAATAGTCGCTGCTGCCGTAATCCTGGCGGCCATATTCCCCTTTATCACGGGCGAATATTATCGCCATCTGGCCATCTTAACCTTAATGTATGCTGTTCTGGCTTTAAGCTGGGATTTTGCCGCGCGGGCCGAGCTGGTTTCCTTTGCCCACACCGGTTTTTTTGGGCTGGGCGCTTATACCAGCGCGGTAACTTTTTTAAAATTAGATTTTCCCCTGTATTTGAGCTTTACGGTGGCTGTTTTACTCACCATAGTGGTAGCCATCGCCCTGGGCTACCTCACGCTGCGCCTCTCGGGTATCTATTTTGCCATTGCTTCCCTGGCCTTTAGCGAGGTCCTCCTGGTGGTGGCGCTGCAACTGCCAAAAGTAACGGGAGGAGCCATGGGTATCAGTGTGCCGAGCCTATTCGGGGGGATGCGGGTCTACTGCTATGGATTAATACTCGGCATTCTGGCCCTGGCCGTTGTTGTCTCCCTCTACCTGGAAAGATCGCATTTTCATTTAGCTTTCAGCGCCATGCGTACAAGCCCGAGCGTGGCCTCAGTTTTAGGTGTAAACACGGTCCGCTATCGCCTGTCCTCCTTTACCCTCAGTGCCATTTTTTCTTGCCTGGCGGGAGCGTTTTATGTGCATTACACTACCACCACCATTCCTTATGAAGCTTTTAACCTGAATATCGGTGTAGCCAGCATGGTCATGGCTGTTTTGGGGGGGCTTTACTCTACGGTGGGCCCCGTCCTCGGCGCCATTGTTTTGAAAATCATTGAAGAGTATATGCGGGTAACCATTCCTTATGGGTACATGATTATTTACGGCTTACTCCTGGTTGCCGGAATACTCTTTTTACCCAAAGGCCTCGTGGGGGTGCAAAACAAGTGGAAATTCTTAAAATAGAAAACGCCAGAAAAAACTTTGGCGGCGTTAAGGCTGTCGACGGCCTCTCCTTTTCCGTCCAGGAGGGCGAAATTCTTGGCATTATTGGCCCCAATGGAGCCGGCAAGTCAACCGTTTTTAATCTGCTCTGCGGGTTAATACCTGTAGATGCCGGGCGCATTGTTTTTTTGGGTGAAGATATTACCCTTCTGGCCCCGCATAAACGCTGTCACATGGGCATAGGGCGCACTTTTCAAATCTGCCAGCCCTTTAAAGAGCTGACAGTACTGGGCAATGTCGCTGTTGCGGCAGTCTTTGGCCATAGCAAGCCTGTCCATCCCGGGAAAGTAAAAAAATATAGCGAAGAAGTGCTGGCCAAGGTCAATCTTTCTTCGAAAAAAGATCTTTATCCGGCACAGCTCACTACCCCCGATTTGAAGCTGCTGGAAATAGCGCGGGCCCTGGCTACCAGGCCCAGGTTATTGCTGCTGGACGAGATGATGGCCGGCCTTTTGCCGGGTGAATGCGATAAAATACTGGATCTGATTAAGGGCATCAACCGCGAAGGGATTACCGTGATTCTTGTTGAGCATGTTATGCGCGTGGTCCGCGAGTTGTGTCAGAGGGTAATCGTCATGAATTATGGGCAAAAGCTGTGCGAAGGCTGCTATGAAGATGTGACCGGTGATGAGAGGGTCATTGAAGCTTATTTAGGGCAAGAGGAGACGGTGGCGCAATGAATACCCCCATATTGGAAGTTAACAACCTGTCGGGAGGCTACGGGGCACTGCAGGTGATCTGGAACCTGAATTTAACCGTCCGGGCCGGAGAGATCGTTTGCCTGATCGGTGCAAATGGTGCCGGCAAAACGACCACCTTGAGATTGCTCTCGGGGCTGGAGAAGCCGATGAAGGGTGAAATAAAATTTCAAGGTGTTACGATTACCAGCTGGTTGCCGGCCCGCATAGCCAGGTTTGGGATGACCCATGTGCCGGAAGGCAGAAATCTTTTTGGTTTAATGACCGTGCGCGAAAACCTGGAGGTGGGAGCAAACTGTTCACCGGAGGCCTGGCAAAAAAAAGAGGCAACGATGGATTATGTTTACAACTTATTCCCCATCCTTAAGGAGAGAGCCAATCAGCTGGCCGGGACACTATCTGGCGGTGAACAACAGATGCTGGCTATCGCCAGGGCATTAATGACCCGTCCATCCCTTTTACTGGTCGATGAACCTTCCATGGGATTGGCGCCGGCCGTGGTGGATAACGTTTTTAAAGCATTAAGGGAGGTGAGGGAAAATGGCGTAGCTATTTTTCTGGTCGAACAGGATGTGCGGCGAAGTTTAAAGCTGGCAGAGCGGGGTTATGTCATAGAAAACGGTCATATTGTCGCCCAGGGGACAAGTGCGGAGTTAATGGAAAACGAGGAAGTTAAAAGGGCTTATCTGGCGGTGTAAATATTTTAAATACATGTTCATTGAAGGAGGGACAAAAGTGAAGAAGTTTTGGGTAGCAGTGCTGTCGATTGTTTGTATGTTAACATTACTGGCAGGCTGTGCCGGGGAGCCGGGCGAGCAGGGTGCGGAGGAGGAGCCTGTTAAGATCGGGATCATTATACCGCTTTCCGGGCCGTCAGCAGATTCCGGGCAGCAGATGCGCAACGGCTACTTAACTGCTTTGAATGAGATCGAAGCGAACGGTTGGATTTTAGGCGGCAAGAAAATAGAGCTGATTTTTGAAGACGGCAAAGGGGATCCGGCCACATCAGTAGCTGCCCTGGAGAAACTGATCACCCGGGACAACACTGAAATCATCCTGGGAACAATCTCAAGCACTGTTGACGTGGCTCTGGCAGAACCGATGTCTCGCTATGAACCCATTTTCGGCTGTACCGGAGGAGCCTCCGTATCAGTTGAAGAGGCCTTCGGTGATGCCAAATGGTTTTTCCATTATCACCCCTGGGAATATGATAACGTGAGATCCCTGGGAGAAGCTTTGATCGAGGTCGGCGGTCCCGGCAAACTGCTCCTGGCTTATGAAGACGGAATATTCGGCACAAGCAACGTTGAGATGTTCAAGGAAATATTGGTGCCGCAGGGCTTCGAATTGGTTAAATCTCTACCGTTTAAAAGCGGAAGCGCCGATTTAAGTTCCGTGCTCACCCAGGCCAAAAACATTGAACATGATTATTTCATCTGGATCGGTTATCCGGCCGATGCGACAACCATGGCTACGCAAATGAAAGAGGTCGATTACAGCCCGAAACTGACGGTGGGCTATACACCGGGCTGGCCTGACGGCTTTGGCGATCTCCCCGAAGGCGAGTACATGACTGCCCTCGGCATGTGGAGCCCGACCGTTCCCACCCCGGAAACGGAGAAATTCGTGGAAGACTACACCGCGGTTGTCGGCCAGCCGCCGAAGACTTACTGGGCCGTTATGGCTTATGTCAACTTGATAACCATGGCCGATGCGATTAATGAGGCCGGGAGCACCGATAAAGACGCCATTATTTCGGCCCTGGAAAACGGCTCCTGGGATACACCTCTGGGCAACCTGCAATTCCATCAAAGCAGAGTTTCACCGCACGCCGGCTTCGATTACCAGGTGCTCATGCAGTGGCAAAATGGAAAGCAAGAAGTAATCGCTCCAGGCGAACTGGCCACATCTGAACCCGTTTTCCCTGTGCCTGCGTGGAGCGAGAGATAGTA
>JAKOVL010000075.1 GCA_029782095.1 Bacillota bacterium
GGTGGTGGGGAGGCTAGTGGGGAGGGTCCGAAAACCTGAAAACCACTGATACTATTGTATTTGTACTGTACTTAAGTACTTAAAAAGTGGTACTCCCCACCCTCCCCACCAAAATCACATACCCTATGGAAAAATGCCGCGAACGATGCATCTATACGTTAAAGCATAGAAGCATCGTTACCCAGTACTTTTATATGGGTATATGTCGTGACACACAGGTGGGGAGTACTGCCAAAAATCGCCCAAAAAGCCCGTAGCTCTAAGGCGCACACCCTCCCCACCTGGTTAAAAATCGGTGGGGAGCCTCCCCACCTGGAGGATGGCTTTCGGGGGTTTGTAACATTTTTGTAACATATTTGTAAGGTTATTGTAACATAACAGGCAGGAAAAAGCTTGACAGATACAGAAACAATGATATAATGAAATCAGTAAATGATAAGGAGGTAAATAAAATGGCGATTATGCAAGCCAGCAAGCTGCAGGCCCGGGTCCTGGGCCTGCTGGGGAAGGAGTTCGACGGGACCTACGATATGGCAGCCCGCCTTTTGGAGGAGATGGGTCTGCCGAAGAACGGCGCGCCTGAGGGCTACACTGCCCGCCAGGCCAACAAGTTGAGCGACGATGAGCTGTTGGCACTTCTCCCCGAGGCCGACACCAGCGTCGAGGTTCTCACTACCCAGGAGCTCAAGACCCAGGAGCGGGCCCACTGGGCCAGGGTCCGGGCCGAAGCCGAAGCCCGGCGGGAGGCCGAAGAGGCCGAGTCCGCCAAGGTCCTTAAGAACCGGGTTATCCCGGTCCGTGGCATGGATTACGGCGACCAAGGCCAGGTAGTATACTACCCGGCAGTATACCTGCCGCGGGTGGTGTTCAACGAGCTGTATCAGGCCGGGGCTATGTATCACGACCCCGAGCTTGACACCTGGGTCATCGACCCCGAGCGTGCCAAGTCCGCCGGGTATGCCTGCGAAGTACAGCAGGTCAAGGTTACCAACCTCGGCCTGCGGGGCCTGCAGGATGAAATCGAAGGTTAGCCACCACACACAAAAAATTATTGGAGGAGGATGACGGAATGAGGAAAAAGTATGAGAAGTATGTAAAGAACTGGTATCTCTGGGAAAGCGCCGAGACCCGGCCTATGACTTTTGAGGAGTGGAAAGCTAGCAACGAAAAACTGGAGGCGCACAAGGCCGCCACCAAGGCCGCTGCTGCCGAGATTACTGTCTTCCAAGAGTTCGTCGAGGAGGCCAACCGTATCCGCATCGAAGACCTCGAGGGCCAGAGCTTCCCCGCTGTCTATACCGACGAGGACAAGATCATCTCCGCCAAGCGCAAGATCATCCAGAAGATGGAAGAGAAATTCAACGAGATTAGGAGAGAGCTTGTCTTGGCTGGCCGAGCAGACGAAAGCGGCCTTTACGCTCACGCTTTCACCGCCGCTCAAGAAGCTATCCTGCCCCGGAAGAAGCCAGTCAGAAGAAGTCCTCAAGAAGCCCAGCTCCAGCTTGTCAAGGCTGGCTGTGGCCACATGGTAAGGAAGTCCGAACTTATGAGCGCAAGCCGCGGCACCTGCTGCCCTAGCTGCTACGACAGTATGGCCGACTAGACCACCTAGCCCCCAGGGGGCGGGCTAAAGCCCCCACCCAAAAAATTTTTTAGGAGGTTGTATCATGGTCTACACCGTCTACACCAGCATCGACAAGTACTTCAACGAGCGCGAGCTCAGCCCGGAGGAGGTCAAGGCTATTTGGGATAAGTCTGAGACGGAATCCCGTGGCCACGCAGTCTATGACGTCGAGGAAATCGTCGTCATAGAAAGCGAAGAGACCGACTGGGTGCGCCGCCTGTGGGCCTACCGCATCGGTGACACCTGGACCTATGTCCCGGCAGCCTATGAGAGTATGACCATCCACTGGGCAGACTAGCCCCAGGGGGCGGGCTAAAGCCCCCTAAAATTCCGTCCTGATGAGTCTGGGTGGCACCCAGACGAAACGGCCTTCGGGCCGTCGGCGGGAGCCATACCACACCAAAATAAGAAGGAGGTGATAACGTGAAACTTATCAATCTCACCCCCCATCCGGTGACCTTCGTCGCCGAGGATGGGGCGGTCATCCTGGAACTCCCTGGTTGCCCCAACCCGCCCCGTGCGCAAGAAACCAGGGAAACCCATGGCGAAGTTAACGGGATCCCCGTTAACAAAGTCGTCATGGGCGAAGTCCAGGGCCTGCCTGAACCTCGGCCCGGCGTCGGCTACATAGTGAGCCGTGTCGTGGCCGAGGCGGCACGCCGACCCGACCTGTTCATCCCGGACCAAACTGTTCGGGATGAGCAGGGACGGATTATCGGTTGCCGGGCCCTGGCTCAGGTTTAACACCTGCATGGGTGGTTTTGGCTCCCGCTTAATTCTTTCTTATTAGGGGGTGCTGATGTGAGAGGCACGCATTTCGGATACAAGCAACTTGAACCCTGCCCGGCGTGCGGAACGCCGCGGGTAGGGAGCGACTGGGACGATGATTATTACATTTACCCCGGCGTTTACACCCCTGCCACCT
>JAKOVL010000127.1 GCA_029782095.1 Bacillota bacterium
GGTATACCTGGCGGTATTGGGCGGGGCGCTGGCGCTGAGCGCAATCTGCTACGGGGTCCTGGTTAAAATTGCCCCCGCGCGCTACCGCGATATTGTCATCTCCTAGCCGTCATGGGAGATCAATCAGCTCAAAAGAAGGAGACGCTTGCCCATGAAAGTCATCGCCATTAACGGCAGCCCCCGGAAAGACTGGAATACCGCTACCATGCTGCGCCATGCGCTGCAGGGGAGCGCCGACCGGGGCGCTTTCACTGAACTGATTCATCTCTACGAACTGGATTACCGGGGCTGCAGCAGCTGTTTTGCCTGCAAAACCCTTGGTAGCCCCAGCTACGGCCGCTGCGCCCAGCAGGACGATCTCGCCCCTGTGCTGCGGCGCATCGAGGAAGCGGGGGCGCTCATCCTGGGTTCGCCCATCTATTTCGGCCAGGTCACGGGAGAAATGCGCTCCTTCTTGGAGCGGCTGCTCTTCCCCTACCTGCGCTACAGCCGGGAGAAGCGCTCCCTATTTCCCCGGAAAATGGACACGGCCTGGATCTACACCATGAACTGCCCGGAAGCTGCGATAAAAGATGCCGGCTATGACCGGGTCTTTGCCGAAAACGAGAGGCTGCTGAAGATGATCTTTGGCGGCAGCTGTTTTACCCTAACCAGCCACGAGACCCTGCAGTTTGCCGACTACGGCAAGGTGGATGCGGACATGTTTGATCCCGCCGGGAGAAAGGCGCGCCATGAACAGGTATTCCCCCGGGACTGCGAGCGGGCCTATGAGCTGGGCGCCCGCCTGGCACAAAACATATCCAGGGGACTGCCCTCCTGATCTATATCACCGGGACCGTTTTCTCCGGTGAATTCTCACCCTCCCGTCTCCGGCGATATCCTTTCAAAATAAAATAGCGGGCGAGCAGGTATAGTACCGTTGTGTCCAGGAGGATCCAAAGTACAACCGGCTTCAATGTATACAAAACCTGCCTCTCCCCATGGGCCGGATATATTATTGTCAAACCGCTCAACGCGTATATTGCCGCAAAACCATACAGGAGATTCCTGATCCCCGCTGCCAGAAGGATGTAGCGTTCGTATATGTCCTTGCTTTTCGCCACCGGCAGAATCATGCTTAAAATGGCCAATCCAAGCAGGGCAAAGAAGCCGGCGAGGGCGGCATAGCCGAGAAAACCGTTCTTATCAAGATAAAAGGCGCCGCAAAGGGGGATGAGCGGGGCTGCGGCCAGGGCGGCGCCCTGGAGGAAGTTCATCCGCCTCAGTTTTTTTACGGAATAGGCCTTTCTGGATGAAACCTCTTCGCTTAAGAACAGCTTCTCTTTAAAAATATTCAGCATAAGCGCGCAGAGCAGGGCGATGATTAGAACCAGGGCCGGGAGCAGTTTAAGGTATAATTCCATGGCGATAACGCTCTCCACGTAATGGCTGTCCCGGACGAGAATAAAAGGCAGCGACAGTATGACCACGGCGGCATTGATCATGAAAAGGGCAAATGCATAGCGGTTTACTGTTTTCCACAGCGGAACAAGCATCTCCCGGTTGTCGCCGGTGATTTCATGATCCCTGGTGGCGGCCCGGCATGTGTTGAGCGTGAAAAGCTCGATGGTAATGCTGGCTATGACAAAAATAGACATGATGCCAAATCCAAGCACTGGGCGGAAGAAGGCATAGGATATGGTGAAAAGGCAGAGCAGGCCGGTCAGGGAAAGCGCCGCGGCAAGATATGAATAATTGATAAACCTGGTGATGCTGCTGCTGACGATACGCCGGAGCTGTTTTTCAACCTTGGCCGAATGCTTCTCAGTCTCCTGATCTGATGGCGGGATACGCTCGCCGCGCAGTATCTCGTCGCTGGTCACCTCAAACAATTCCGCCAGCGCCGGAATGATGGTAATTTCCGGGTACCCTTCACCGCGCTCCCATTTGCTGATTGTTTTGTTGGATACATTCAGCCGGTCAGCCACCTCTTGCTGGGTCATCCCCCTGGACTTTCTCAAGGCCGCGATAAATCCGCCGATTGTATTTTGCTTTATCAGAATCGCCTCCCTTGACAAGATATTTAGAGCTGCGTCAACCAAATCCTACGATCGGGAGATAATAAATGCAACCTATGATTTGGCGAAACTCTCTACGAAACGTAGAAAAGGTGACAGGGGCATCATTCCCTGTCACCTTTTTCTACTGCTGTTTCACAATTGGCTTAAGAATGATACAGATTAAGCACTGGTACCTTTATGAAACATTCCTTCACCGACATCCGCCAGCTTGGCTGCCAGGTTGCCGAGCAGCGGCAGCCGGTATTCCTTGTATTGAAAACCATTGACCACTGCGATAATGGCCAGTACAAGTATGATAATAGAGATAATTGTACCGATTGTGCCGATTACGCCGAGAAAGGTCAACGCTGCACCGGGCGAATAATACAGCGAAGGAACAACCAGGCTGCTGATAAGACTTAGCAATAAGCCGAGAATCAGGCCGAGAACATTTAAAACGAAGCTTTGCATGGCATGAAAGCGGACAAATTTGCTTTCCTTTTCCAGGATAAAGATAACCAGCGGGACAAGAAAAGCCACGTAGCCGATCCACGGGATCCAGCTGACCACTACGCCTCCCAGGTAGGCGATGAGGACGGCAATATTTGCCTCCAGGCCCAGGGAAGACTTGTGGGGGTCAACAGTAACGGTCAAGATAATCCCCTCCACATATTTAGAATGTTTTTCATTGTTTCTACTGTTTATGCGCTAATTCCTTCTTTTAAAAAAGACTGGCCAGTGTTATGATCCGAAAAAGCGGCATTGCCATACGCCCGAGGAAGCCCGCCTGGATTTCCCTGGTCCATAATGGGAAGGCTTAACCGGGTAGCTGCAGCCGCTTGAACTCCATAACGCTATCTCCTTGCTGCCTGCTGGAAAAAAGAAATACTTGTAAGACATCCTAAGATCAGCTATATTTATACAACCGGCATTCATTTATTTATATTTTTTTATTTTCTTACTTTTGGAGGTGCAGCATGAAGAACAGGCCATTGTACGAAGTAAGAAAAATTCGCGATTTCAAGGACATGCTCCAGCAGAGCGTGTCCCTTTTCGGGGATCGCCCCGCCTTC
>JAKOVL010000152.1 GCA_029782095.1 Bacillota bacterium
AATCCTGTTTCCTATTTCAAGCCCACGCCCCGGCCCTCCCCCACGAGGGGGGAGGAGGGTATTGGAGTTCCGGCTTTTATCTACTCCTGGCTTCTGAATTCCAGTAAGAATGATAGCGCTTGTTCATTGAAACCGTAACATCAAAAATCCACTGCTTATTTGCCACACCCTAGACAATCTCTCCGTAATTAATCCGGTGCACCCGGCCCGCTTGATCCTGCAGTATAAGCTCTCCGTTCTCGTCCAGGTCCAGCGCTGTGCCGCACAGTGAACCGCCGGGCCAGGCAACCGTTATCTCCTGGCCCAGGGTGGAGTTATGCCCGATCCAGGTGTCGCGGAAGTAAGAGAAACCCTCTTTAAAAAAGAGGGTACATGCTTCTCGCAGCGGTTCAAGCAGCGATAGGAATAGCGCGGTCCGATCAAAAACGCGGCCTGCCGCCAGGGCCAGGGAGCTGGCCCGGAGGCGGAGGCCCGGGGGAAAGTCAGCCCCGCTCTGGTTAACGTTCAGCCCGATGCCCAAGATCAGGTATTCGACCCGATCCAACTCCCCTTTCAGCTCGGTTAAAATCCCGCAGATTTTTTTACCTTCCACAAGCAGGTCATTGGGCCATTTCAGGGTTACCTTGAGGCCGGTTTCCCGCCTCAGCACCCGGGCCAGGGCGGCTGCAACTGCCAGGGTTACCGGGGCGGCGGCCGCCAGGGAAGTATCGTTGGGGCGCAGGATCAGCGAAAACCACAGGCCTTTTCCCCGTGGGGAAATCCACCGCCGGCCGCGCCGGCCCCGCCCCTCAGTCTGCTCCTCGGCGATGATTACCGTTCCTTCCGCCGCGTTTTCTCCGGCCAGGGAGCGGGCCACCAGATTGGTGGATTGTACGGACGGGTAATAGATAATACCCCGATTGGCAAGGCGGGCGGCGTCTAAGCGGTCCGGCTCCTGCTCCAGGCGGTATCCTTTACGCGGTGCGGCGCGGATGATATAATCTTCCTGGCGCAGCTGCTGTATGTATTTCCAAACAGCAGCCCGGGAAAGTCCCAGGCTTGCACTTAGCGCTTCCCCCGAAACAAATTTCGGCGAGTTGGATTTGAGCTGCTCTAAAATTTGTTCTTTTCGTGAATTCATGCTATCATCAGCCTCTTTCCTTTGATAAAATGATAGAAAATTGGCGGGTTAATGTCAACCATTCTTCTGTTAAAAAGGTTTACATTATTAACATAGAGGTAGCTTTCGAAGGGAGAGATTGTTGATTGTCATTGTTGGAAGCGTTGCAGGGTACCGCGGTTAATGGGGCTGCCATAGTGGCCGGGGCCCTTTTGGGCCTATTTTTAGGGCGTTTCATTCCGGAGCGGTTGAATGAAATTGCCATGCAGGGGATCGGCCTGGCGGTTTTGCTCATCGGCTTCCAGATGGCTCTCAAAAGTGAGCAGGTTTTAATTCTGATTATCAGCCTCGTTCTCGGCGGGGTTGCCGGAGAGCTGCTGCAGCTGGAAGCAAAAATGCTGGCAGTTGGGCGCCGCCTGGAAAAACTGGTAGGCGGTAAAAATTTGCAGCTGGCCCGGGCCTTTGTTTATGCCGCGCTCATTTATGTCGTAGGGGCCATGGCTGTTACCGGGGCCCTGGAAAGCGGCCTGCTGGGGCAGCACCAGATTTTATATGCCAAGGCTGCCCTGGATGGCATTTCGGCAGTGGTCTTTGCTTCAACCATGGGTATTGGGGTGGCCTTTGCCGCCCTTCCGGTGATGCTTTACCAGGGCAGTATTGCCCTGCTGGCCCGCTGGGCCAGTGTCTTCCTCACCGATCCGGTCGTCATGGAATTTTCTGCAGTGGGGGGCCTGCTCATCGTGGCCATCGGTCTGAACCTGTTGCAGCTGAAAACCATTAAAGTTGGCAATCTGCTGCCGGCGCTTCTTTTCAATGCGCTCATGGTGTACTGGCTGGTATAATGAAAAAAAGCGGCGCAGCTAGGAGGCGCTGCGCCCATAAGATATATATTTAAAAGAGGGGGTCAACTCACCTATATTATAAAAGGCGAACATTACAGTAATATTACAAAGTTATTTTTTTTTCATTACAAGCGCTCAGGCTTAATGCAATCCCCCTGGAAATTCCTCTGCTGCGAAAGCGACCCGAAGATATTGAGCTGCTGGCATACCAGTTCCTGGATAAATCCAATCGCAAGTAGAGCAAAGATAAACAGTTTCTCCCTGACAACCTTTAGATTTTAGATGCAAAAGAGCATAAAAAATGATGCAACAATGCATCAAATTTCGCTTGATGGCCACTCCCCCAGCTTGCCAAGGCAGCAAAACAGCCATACTTTTAGAAAATTTTTCGCTAGAGTGAGCTAAAAACGCTTATTTGCCAGTGTTTAACGTCTTCTTTTGTGTAAGTATCGAAATAATCATCTTTTTTATACGATTGAGTTAGTGTAAAGTTATTGTAGGTTTTTGGAGGGAATTTTTATATAGAAATAGAAGAGGAACCTCGCATTCGGCAAGAATGTAATCCCCTTAGGAAGGAGACTGAGGTTCCTCATGGATGTAGTTCGTTTAGTAGACTCTAAAATCCTTTCAGTAGTGGAAAAGATCTTTGCTGTTTTGGAAGGCGGAATTGACTATCGTA
>JAKOVL010000163.1 GCA_029782095.1 Bacillota bacterium
GTAGATCGAGGCAGCTCCCGACGAACTTAAGTCATGCGGTACCGACCCGCGTATATCAGGCTGATCAATCGTCGTAAAGCCTCACCTGCCTTTACTAAATTTTATGCCGACCTTGTTGGTCTCGGCTAGTTTTAGGACAAAACATGAGATGAAAAAAATTTTATGCGGGGTCTTGACACGCACTACCATATCAGGGGCGGGTCAAATTACCCCACCTTTGTTTATTCCAAATACCCCTTATGTTATCCGAGCACCCTTTTGATTTATAGTCATCTCGATTGCAGCGAAGGAACTCCGATCGTGCTGCCCTCAATAAGCCTAGGCTTTTTACCGGTGTGACAATAGAAGCTTCCCGTAGGTTAAGCTTTGTGAAAAATTAGAGAATCTATCGACAAAACTCCCCCGGTGTGACTTTTTTGTGACAAGTTCCTGCTATTATTAGCTAAAACCTTCAAAAATATTGGTGATGTTGCCAATAGAGGTGTATCTTGTCGAGGGGCAGTGGTGAGCGTTTATCTGAAAATTGGGTAAAAGGGGAGATGTTGCAGCCGTAAATCGAAACATTTTTTTCTCTGAGGTAAAGTGTGCCGCTCGGACGTAAGACGGCGGGGCCCGCTGCCTGAAAAACGGGGACAGCAAAAATATTTTGAGTGGAGGTAAAAAGAGTGAACAAGCGCGTTGTTTCAAGCCTGTTTGTTATTTTCCTGGCTGCAATCCTGGTCAGCGGGGCGACGATGGCCTGGTTTGCCAGCCAGGCGGAAATTACCGGCAACTTTTTTCAAGCCGGCAAGCTGATTCTGGGCCTGGGTGAAGACACCACATTGCCTTTTGATTTGACGAACATGCAGCCCAGCGATGAGGAAACCAAAACCGTGACCGTGCAAAATAAAGGCACCCTGCCTTTCAAGTTCAAGGTGGTCATCAGGGAGGATGAAGCCGCTCCCGGCAAGGGTGATGCCGGCTACCTTCCCGATCAGCTGTGGGCCACGGTAACCATGGGTGCAGGAAAGGTGTATGAAGGAACCCTGGCCAACCTGCTGGGCGAGGACCTGGTTTATGCTGATGCTAACGGCAATGTTGTCCCGCTGGCGGCGGGTTCAGAAGGCACCGTTGCTTTCAAGGTGGAGTTTATGACCAGTGCCGGCGATAACTACCAGGCTTCCAGCTTCAAGGGGACCTTTGACTTCATCGCCACCCAGGTTAACAACCCCGGCTGGGATCAGTAAAGCATAGCGATTTAGAAAGGGAGGTTAAGTCATGAATAACAAGAAGCTAGCTCTGGCTGTGATGGCCGTTTTGCTGGTGGCCGGCCTTATAGGCACCGGCATCATGGCCTGGTTTACCAGCCAGAAGTCCATAGAGAACAACCTGTTTCAGGCCGGCACCCTGGTAATTGAGCTTGCCGGGGACACGCCTGCTGAAGCGCTGATGGAATTTGAAAACATGCAGCCCGGTGATGTAGAGGAAGCCACCGCGGTCATTAAGAACGCGGGCAGCCTGCCCTTCAAGTTCTACGCTATCATCAGCGAAGATGATTCTGTTCTTGGCAACGGCGGTGCGGAGAGCGAAGGCGGCTATCTTCCCGATGTGCTTAACGTTACGGTGACCATGCAGGGCGGGCAGGTTTATGAGGGTCCCTTGTCTGCTCTTCTAAACCAGGTGCTTGTTTATGCCGATGCGAGCGGTGCTCCGGTCACGGTAGCCCCGGGTGAAACGGCGGATATCGACATCAAGGTGGTCTTCAACGCCGCTGCCGGCAACGAGTACCAGGGAGCTTCTTTCACCGGCACCATTACCTTCATTGCCACCCAGGTGAACAACCCTGCCGAATGGAAGAGCTTTACTTTTAAGAAAGAAGTTGAAACTGAAGTTAGCTTCGCCACCCAGGGCGTGGACATGAAGGTTAAGGCAGGGGAAGACAGCAACACTGTAATTAATGTGGAAAGATATGACTTTGATCCTGCTGCTCCGCCGGCCAGTCTGGATCCTGCCGGCATCTACCTGGACATTACAGCCGACCCGCCGCTGCCTGAAGGCTCGGAAGTGGTGCTGGAAGTCAGCTACCTGCCGCTGCCTCCGGG
>JAKOVL010000169.1 GCA_029782095.1 Bacillota bacterium
CCACGCCTCACCCGTGTATAGGGTTACTGGAAGCTGCCGCATTTGTGATACATGAACTCCTTGTTTTCCCCACACATGGGTACCTCTAACAAACGATCCTGGGTGATTGACCAGAGCACCTTCGCCATTTTCCCAAAGTAAAATATGTTCTCGTCCGCCATAGAGCTTCGTTTGTTCTACAGTACTCAGTTGAAAGATCCACTCATCCCCAATCTTTGACAACTCCCAAAAAGTCCTACCAAATCTTGGATAATCACCGCTCCCTAGTCCCCAGTAACTGTCAGCGTACTTTTCTAGTAATTCCGTTTCTCTTTCTACGCCCCATGCGACTCGTGAATCTGGATTCTTCAACTGCTCCGCCTGCACCACCGTCTTAAGATCAGCCTCACGAAGAAGTCCCGCTTTTTCCCGCACCGCTCGGGGGGCGGTAGCGTCGATGCCGGCGAAGGCGTGACCACCAGGTGGAGTAGAGGCGGAAATGGCAATAAGAGCAACATTAAAATCCCACATAGGCGTCTGAAAAGCTTGGGGCCCTAAATTAGCGACAAAATTCCATCTTCGTGTCTTCAACAGCCTTACTCGAAACTTTTTGTAGCTGGTTAGGAAAAGCCAGTTTTGCGGCATGACCAGGGCCGTTGTGCCGGCAGGCGAATTGAGACGGAGCAGGCGGTTTAGAAAAACAGTGGCAATATCATTTTTAGCTTCGTTATAATACTTGAGGCAAAATTCCTTAAGCTTATTGGCCTGCTTCCCCCGGGCCAGGTACGGCACATTGGTGATTATCAAGTGGTAGCGCCCGCCGAGAATCTGAACTGCATCAGCGATGCCGCAGGCGGCAACGCCTAACTCATGCTGCTCGTAGTCGTCTTTCTCCACAGACATAGCCTTCTCCAACAAAGGGCGGAGTTCATCAAATCCGGCTTCAAACAGGTTATTTTCTATAGCGGAACCCGGATCGATGAGGCTCCCTAAAATGGGAGCATCCCGGAAAAGGTCATAAAGCCGGGCCATGCCGTTGCGCAGGCGCTCGTCATCTCCCGCTAGGGCAAGCCAGTTTTCCTTTTTCGTATTTGGAGCGATGCCGGAACAGGCTATTCGCAACCTGGGCAAGGGGCGGTAGCCGCCGGCGCCGGGATAGGTCCACGCCGCCAGCGCCAGGGCAAAGGCGGCGATCTGCGTGCAGCGCTCATCGATTTCCAGGCCATGGAGATTATCTCTAAGGACGGCGTCACATGCCTCCCGGGCCGTCAGGCCTTCCTCGGCCATACGAATCGGGACTAAATGATAAAGAGCCGCCACAAGGAAATGGCCCGAGCCGCAGCAGGGGTCC
>JAKOVL010000176.1 GCA_029782095.1 Bacillota bacterium
GCCCGGCGTGGAAACTAAAAAGCTGGTTTCGTACCTTCCGGAAAAAACCTACCTCAATGACTGGATGAAGGTTGCGGACATTATTGATTTCTTTCAAGACTTCTATGCTGATTTTAATAAAGAAAAAGCCTACGATATGCTGAAAAGGCTCAGTTTAAATCCCGGGGATCGGCTAAAAACCATGTCCAAGGGGACCAAGGAAAAGGTGCAGCTCATCCTGGTCATGAGCCGCGAAGCCCGCCTTTATTTGCTCGATGAACCGATTGGCGGCGTGGACCCGGCGGCCCGGGACTATATTCTGCAGACAATCCTGGCAAACTACGACCAGAGAGCCACCATCATCATCTCTACACATCTCATCTCTGATATTGAAACGATTCTCGATCACGTCATTTTTCTTAAAGAAGGCCGGGTGGTTCTTTCCAAAGCGGTGGACGAAATTCGCGAAGAAAGTGGGAAATCAGTAAACTCTTTGTTCAGGGAGGTTTTTAAATGCTAGGCAAGCTGTTAAAATATGAATTTAAAGCCACGGCCCGCTTATTTCTCCCCCTGTACCTGGCCCTGCTCGCTTTCGCTTTGATCAACCGGCTGATCAATCCGTTCAAGGTTTTTGGGCCCTCCACGGCTTTGCTTGATTTGCAGATGCTGATCAGCCTATTGAGCATTTTTATTTATTTTGCCCTGATTGTCGGGGTAGTCGTCATGACCGTGATCATCATGATCCGGAGGTTCTACACGAGCCTGCTGGGGGATGAAGGGTACCTCATGTTTACTTTGCCGGTAAAGACATGGCAGCATATTGCCACCAAACTGATCACAGCCATGGCCTGGACCACCCTCAGTTTTCTGGTAACTGTGGGGTCCATCGTGATTATTGCCGCAAAACCTGCCTTTGCAGGCCAGCCGGCTGATATTGTGGAGGCTTTCCTGGAATTATTCGGAGTGGCAGGCTTTTTTACCCTGCCGGCTTATGCTTTAGTCGCCGTGGCTTCCAGCATCCTGATGATCTATGCGGCCATTGCCTTGGGGCATCTGTTCCCCAGGCAGAAACTCATCGCCTCCTTTGCCATGTATTGTGTCCTTTATATCGCCTCGCAGCTGTTTTCCACCTTGGCCTTTATGCCGTTCGTGCGCCCCTTTATGCGCTTTTTCATAAACCGGGCCGCACCCACCCCGGATCAAATTAACTCTTTTCTCCTGGTATTATTGCTGCCCCTCGGGACCCTCGCTGCCGGTTACTTTATCTTGACTAATTATATTTTAAAATCCAAGCTTAACCTGGAATAGATCGGGGAAGGCAGCGGGAGGGCGGGATTGCCTGGCCAGGCGGCTTTAACCCACCTGCCCGTATAGGGCCGGGACCCCCTCCTGCAGCCCTAGGAGGGGTTGAGCTTTTTCCCTTTTAAGGCGGGGGAGAGCAGCGCCCGCGCCAGGGCATAGAGGAACCAGCCCATAAGCAGGCCGACCCCGGCGTAAACCAGGCCTTCCGGCGTGGTGGGGAGCCCCGGCGTAAAACTGTGCCAGCACTGCCGCGCCATTGCCCAGTCGGCATGGCGGATAAATACAATCCAGCGGGTTAGCGGGGTGGCTGAAAGCAGCGCCTGGAGCGATTCTTCCAGCTGCCAGAGCCTTTCCGCCAGGTCGGCGATAATTTCTCCCGAAGATGTAATCACCTGAGAATCTGCGGCCAGATGCTCTTCGATATACTGTTCCAGGCTCAGGCCCAGGGCTGCGGCCGCCTGCTCATATACGGACAGGGTGCGCCGCAGCTCATCGATATGCCCGCCGAGGCGCTGCAGGTATTGTCCGTAGAACTGGGGAAACTGGGCCAGGAGCGTGGCCCCCAGCAGGGCGGCCACCCGGTCCAGCAGGCCGCTTAAAAAACGGAGAGGGTAGCGCAGTAGCTTCTTCAAGGCTTTTCGCCTCCGCAGTATATTCTACGCGCCTGCAAAGAAATATAATACCAATAAACCCCTCCGCTTATGCGCGCCCATGCCGGGGGCATGCCAGGGGGACGAAGTTGTTGGCATGCGCGGCTGTAACCGCAGCAGAAGGAACTCTGCAAGGGCTTGCGTAGCGGGTTTTAGTGAAAAGAAGACGGGGGATCTGACGATCCCCCGCACAACTGTTTGGCTATTTATTTTTTAGCAAGTAGTATTATCTATTGCGAACCAGGATTCTTCCTTTAATAAACACCAGGCAGAGCCCGGCCAGGAGCAGCGTGCCGCAGAGAAGGAGCCAGGGCAGGTCTCCTTCAGTTTTTGGCAGTTCGCGTTTTGGCGGCTTGTCTCCATCGCCTTGGGTCCAGGTTACCGTCGCCGCATCCTCAAGACCGGCGCCATGACCGGCAAAGAGAACGGCTGCCGTAACCGTGTCCTCGCCCGGGACGGTGCCCCCATAGCTCCAGACCACCGTGCCATCGTCAAGGGTTTCGTAGCCGTCCAGGTTGTGTGCCCCGGCAACGCTGATGGTCAAAACCAGGCCGGCCAGGTCGACAATGCTGCCCTGGTTGTCGCGCAGCGACGCCGTCAAGGTATGGGTTTTGCCTACTCTAACCGAGGCGGCGGCGGGGCTCAAATCGAGGGCGGCCAGCCAGGGATCATAGAGGACAACGTCTTCGTGGAGCATGAGCAGTTTATCCCCGGTGGCGATGTCGCCATTTTCGGCAAAGCTAAAGAGTCCTAGCTCTTTATAAATTTCCACGGTTGGGCCGGCCGGGGAGCCCCACCAGTTGAAGCTGGCATCCAGGTTGCCTTCTTCCATATAAATGAGGCCGTATTCGTTCCCGGTGAAAGCATTCGAGTAAATCCTTGTACTGGCGGTAGCCTCCATGCAATCTATGCCGCATTCGCTGTTGTCTTTGAAATAATTGTCCCGGATAAGCACTGCGGAATCATCTAGCTGCGTTTTATCTTCCAGGAAGAGGCCGGTTCTATTGCCCTCAAAAAGGTTAGCTTCAACCAGGACCGAAACGGGAGACAACCCGTAATCGAAGACGGGTAGGACAATGCCGGTCCTATTGTTCTGAAAAACATTGTTCTTTGTTTCCAGGTATCCTATGAAGTAGTAAGGATTTCCCTCATAATCAATTTCTTCAAAGTGGATCCCGCTGTCATTGTCCGTAAATACATTGCCGTTAACGTAGAGAGAACCCTCACCATCTTTTAAGCAGAAGTCGTCGTTGGTTAAACCTTTATAACAGTAGGAAACCTCATTGTTTAGGACATACCCTTCGAATTTCTCAACACTATAACCCATTTCTCCCAGATCGATGCCGTAATCGTAATAGTAATCGGGGTGGCCTGTGACGGTATTCCCTTCGATGCGGAAGACTCTTTCCGGCCAGGTCAGGTGGATTGCGGTTTCGTAATTCCAATCGGGAGGCGATTCGCTGAGGGTAATTTCGTTG
>JAKOVL010000028.1 GCA_029782095.1 Bacillota bacterium
ATCCCCCGGCTGGTTGAACTCATCGCCGGGCACGCCGCAGCTGCTGAAGCTTAACGAAGGGAGTCATGCACCGGTGATGCTGAGAGTCTGGGCCGAATTTATCACGCCGCGGGAAGCGGCGGACCCCGCGGTGGTTTCGCTGCTGCAGCGCTACCGGGCCCATCCCTGCCTGGCCGTCCCCCACGGCAGGCTCGGCGCAGAATACGTCCGGTTCGTGCGGGTTTACAGCGAAGCCGGCCTGGAGCCGGCCCTGTGGCCGACCTTAAGCGACGAGTCCGGCTACTGGCCCAACGAGCGAAATGCCGCCGAGTTTTTCGATTATGTGCGCCGGATTTTTGAATGGGCGGAAGAGGAAAAGCTGAGTATCCCCTGGCTGGTGGTGGGATGATTGAGGGTCGGGCCCCACCGTAAAGTTTCCACTGCTGTTAAAACAGCCGTCCGTGGCGATAACATGCAGGTGGGGGTTACCATATCCACGTAAACTGAGGTTAAAACCCCGCCGTAATAAAGAAACATTCCGCCGATAATCACCACCGTGAGCGCAATTAACATGCGTGCCGGGCCCAACCGGTACCACAAACAATAAATCAGAAAAGTAAACCCGAATAAAAACAACCCCGCCATCAAGTCAACCCAAAAGTAGGGGATGAACCGGTAGCCGGTCATAAAGAATGCCGCGGGGTGCACGATGTTTCAGCTGCCTCTCTATGTTGAGACCCCGGCAGCCAACGACACCTGGTACTACGAGTTAACCGAGGTCAGCAGTTTCTTCTAAGGTGATGGGGGTGTGACAGAGGACAGATGCGGTTTTCTGTCACCTCAAAACCTTCAGGGGCTGCCCATGGCCTATGGGACAGTCCCTCTTCCCGGTCTACCGGGTGACAGCAGGTTGCTCAGGAAGGTTTGCGGAAAAGGTATGCCGTCCCAGCCAAGGCAGTCGCGGCCCCAACGAAGGTAGCATTCACGGGAGCGGTTCACGCGCTCCATTTGCTCCGGCAGGTCAGGGTCGCCGGGATTGGAACGGGCGTATTTGGCGGCTGCGTACCACTGGAGTCCCTCGTACCTGTCCCAATTATCCGGGCTGCTTACCACCGTGTAGAGAAAAGTCAGGCCTTATCGCAGCCGGTGGCGGTATTGCCGTGATGAGTGCCGTAATCCTCGTAATTTATGTTCATGGCCTCCAGGTATTCCCGCGGCGGCTCCTTGGCCCAGTACGGCTCTCCGGCCATGATCAGTCCGCCGGGCCTGGTCATCTGCTTGAGGGCGCGCAGTGTGCCGCGGTACCCTTTCCAGATCCACGACGCGCCGAGGCAGATAGTCAGGTCTAAGGACCCGGGCTTATCCGGCCGGTACTCCGCCCCGTCGAGGCAGAAAAACTCCAGGTCAGCGCCGGGCGCCAGCCGCTGCCTCTTCTCTTCGGCATCACGGATACAGTAAGGTGACAGATCGACGCCCACACCTTTGATCTCATACCGGCCGGCCAGCCGCACCAGCAGATCAGCCTTGCCGCAGGCGATATCGAGTACTCTTGCTCCTGCGCTCAGCCCGGCCAGGGCACACAGCTCATCCAGCTTTTCAACAGAGATGGGATTGCAGATGCGGTGATGGCGGTGGGTGATGTCAAAAAACTTCCACATGTCCATGCTAAGATTACCCCCTTCCGGAAACCGGCTCAAATGGTGTTACAGTCCAAGGAGAGCGCCTCGGCCACCGCCCGGTTGACCACCTTGCCGTTGATTATATTTATCCCCAGGCTTAGCTGCGCTTTCCCGGCGATAATCCGCGCGCAGCCTTTATCCGCCAGCTCCAGGGCAAAGGGAAGGGTGGCATTGTTGAGAGCATAGGTGGAGGTGCGGGGCACGGCTCCGGGGATATTGGAGACGGCATAATGGAGCACTCCGTGACGTTCATAGGTCGGCGCGCTGTGGCTGGTCGTGTGGTCCGCCGTTTCAATGCATCCGCCCTGGTCAATGGCCACATCCACGATCACCGTTCCCGGGCGCATCGTTTTGACCATCTTCCCGGTGCAGAGAACCGGCGTCCGGCCGCCGGGAATGAGGACGGCGCCAATAAGCGAATAAGTTTGCGTGGAGATGAAAGCTAAAAGTCCCCCTTTCCTAAAGGGGGATTTAGGGGGATTTTATTTTTTACCCTATATTAAACGGCCGAGTACAACTTTATCTATCTCTACGAAAACTTCCGGGCTGCCCTGTGACCTGGTGAATTTGACCCTTGCCGCCGCAGCGCCCGGTGGGGCAGGTTCGGTAATACCGCTATAAACCAGCCACTGGGCTCTCAGGGATGTGCTTGGGACAACCAGGCTAAGCCCGGGACCGATCTCCCTGCCGGCGCTGTCGAGCCATAGGACTTCGGCCAGGGTATTGCCTGACAGATCAACTCCTATCGAGCTGGAACGATAGCCGAAGTTTAACAAGAAGCACTGGCCGGCTGCTGAAGGGAGCTCAACATCCTGGTAGATCAGGCCGCCGGTGACATCTATTCTCGCTACGGCGTTCCCCTCATAGGCCTGCCCTATAAGCACGGCGGTCGTATCAACAGAAATCCAGTGGTTCAAACCGTCTTCAAAACTGGGGTTTTGAATAAGGTTTGCGGATCCGGCTCCGATCAGTATGACTTTATCAAGGAATATACCGGCTTGATCTTCAATAATGGTACCGGTAAATATTATCCGGGCGGTAACCGCTCCGGCTGGGGCCGGTTGCGTCAGATCAAGGTAGGTTAAATAGTTCTCTTGAGAGACAATAGTTGCGCCGGGGACAAAGAGGTTAATGCCGGGCAGGCCAATCTGGTTGCCCGCCTGGTCCAGCCATATTACTTGAGCAGACACAGAAGCCTCACCGCCGGTGACAGCGAAACTTAACAGGAATGGCGTGTGGGCGGGCAAATTGCTTAACGGTATATCCTGGAATAAAACCCCGTCTTCGGCGGCACGCACCTGGGCGGCGCCTTCATAGGGAACGACAAAATTGGGTTCAAATGATGTCGAAGACTAGTTGGCGAGGCCCAGCTCGAAACCGGAATTCTGGACCAGATTAAGGGTATTTACCCGGGCAAGGATGACCTGATCCAGGTTCACCGGATCGGGCAGGACTCCGGACCCCTTGCTGAATTGCAGCCTGGCCCAGGCGGTGCCGAAGGGTGGCCTGTCGGTTATGGCGAAGTAGGTGATCCTGGATATGTTGTTAATCCTGCCTTCTGGGATGAACAACCTGCGGCCGGTGGCGATTGGATCGCGGTCGCTGTTTAACCATAATATTTCTGCTGCCAGGCTGCCGCTTCTAATATTCTCTGCAGGGGCAAAAACGTTAAAGCTTAAAAAGAGGGGATAACAGCAGCTGCCAATGGGGATAACCCTAAACAGACTGGCTGCGCCCGGATCCAGATTTGCTTCCTGTGTTCCTTCAAAGGGGTTGCCGCTGCTAATGCTCACATTGTTCGATGACCAGCCTGCCAAAGCGATTTCGAAACTGGGGTTTTCGACCAAATTTATGCATCCGGGATCG
>JAKOVL010000035.1 GCA_029782095.1 Bacillota bacterium
CAAGACCTGATCCCAAAGGGCCGGCGTAACCGGCCCGGCTACAAGATGACTCCCCGCTACATCACCATTCACGATACCGCCAATCCAAATATCGGCGCTGACGCAAAGGCCCATGCAGCATATTTAAAAAAGAACCCGCCCGCATCCGAGGCCAGTTGGCACTTTACGGTGGACGACAAGGTGATATACCAGCACCTGCCCTTGAACGAAAACGGCTGGCATGCAGGCGACGGCGCCAACGGCACCGGCAATCGCCAGAGCATTGGCATCGAAATATGCGAGAACCGGGACGGCAACCGGGCGCAGGCGGAGAAAAATGCAGCGTGGCTGGCGGCGAAGCTGCTGCGTGAATTTAACCTCGGCCTGGACCGGGTGAAGCAACACTATGACTGGTCCGGCAAAAACTGCCCCCGGGTGCTGCGCGGCCGTAAAGGCGGCTGGCAAGGCTTCCTGGCGGCGGTGGAGGCGCACCTGAAGCCGGCGCCGAAGCTGCCCGTTATCATTAAGGCCGTCGGCATCCGCTTTGAAGGCAAAGAGGCCGGGATAGTCGGCTATTACAGCAACGAAGAGGGCACTCTTTACCCTCGCGCAGTAATTGAGAAGATGGGCGCGACCGTCTCCGGCCACGGCGATTACGTGAATATCGTAAGGGCCAAGGCCGCCGACCCCGCTCAGGTCCAGCAGTTGCAGTCCGAAGTGGCCGCCTTGAAGGCGGAGAACGCTTCTTTAAAATCCAAAATCGATACTGCGCGCAAGGCGCTCTCCTGTTAGAGGTTGAGAAGGAGCTGCGGCAGGTGGCCCGCGGTAGAGATGAATGAAATAGCCCCGGTCTAAATGACCGGGGCTTTTTTTTTGCCCAAATTGTTAAGAAAACTTAATAAAAATACAAGAAATAAGGGTTGACAGAGGGGAATAAGCACTATATAATTAAATTAGAAAAGGAAAGGGGGAAATAAGATGAAAGCGAAAATCGACGGGCTGATTAAAAAGTTTAAAATCGAACTGGCCACAAAGAACGGACAGGAGGGTTTAGCGGTATTTGGCAAGCCGAGCGCTGCCGAGGTTACTGAAATAAAATCGCTCAAAGAGGAAATCGTGGCCGAACTGAAGCGGCGCAAGGCCGAGAGGGAAGCCCAGATTGAGGTGGCTCGGGCTGAAGCCGAAGCCCGGCTGGAGCAGAAGAAGCGGGAATACCTCGCCACCGCTGATCTTCGCCGGTGCCTTGTTTGCCGGCAGGATGAATTCCTCAACGTCACCTGGAGCGTGGAGACCTTGGCCTACAGCGCGGAGCAGGACCGCTACTTCCGCGCTGAACACGGCCTGTCAAACTACATTAAGCTGGAACATGTAACTGCTATGATTGAAGAAATCAGCCAGCGCGGGGACAGCAAATTTTACGGCCTCGAGTGCGTGGCCTGGGAAATTACCGATGAAGAGGAGGCAGCCCTGCTCGCTGAGCAGATGCCCGCGAAAGAAAAGGCTGAAAAAGAAGCTGCTGAAGCAGCGGAAAAGAAGGCCGCTGAAGAAGCCGCGCAGAAGGCTGCCGCCGATGCCGCCCGCCAGGCCAAATTTGACGAGGCGCGGGAAACCGGGAAGCCGGTTCTACTCCAAAGGTGGAGTGAACCGTGCAACGACCCGCGCGAAGAGTGCAGCATGGACATCGTCCGGCAATACGCTATGCCGGACGGTAGCGTGAAAACCGAGCGGAACCACACCTGGTAGAGTAGAAACTACGGCCCGCCGGGAGCCTATCCCGGCACCGGAATGGCGGCCACCCGGTCTAACAACGCCGCCACCAGGCAACAATTGAAGGGAGGATCTAAAATGCGTTACCCCGTGGACGACCATATCCTCCATCGCTGCATCGCTATCGCGCTTACTCAAAAGCGCTTTATACGCAGCAGCCTCAAGGAGCTATTATTTGACGCAGGGCTATACGCTGACCTGCACCAAGAGCTCGTAGCCGCTGCCGTGGAAGCGTGGCGGCAGGGGTATGACCCGGATAACGATTTCCGGGCCATCAAAAACACCGTGCAACGGCGCATTTATCACTTTTTAAAAGCCTACGGGTTCCATCGTCACTGGGACCCGCACGCCAAGAAGCAAGGCAAGGGATTTTGCCGCCGCGAAAAATCCTTTCCTTTGCGCTTTACCCACTCCTACGAGTTCGGCGACAACACCGCGCTGCTTGCGTGGTGTGAGGCATACATAACCCAGGCCCTGGGCCGGGAGGCCTGGGAGGAGGTGATCGGTTGGTCCCGTTCCCGTGCCCCCGAGCCGTCCGGTCTGGCGGCTAAGTCTATTTCAATCCTACAGGAGGTTTTTTCGAGATGACAAATTCAATACCTGTCTTGAAAATGGTATGCCAGCAGTGCGGCGAAGAGTTCCCGG
>JAKOVL010000036.1 GCA_029782095.1 Bacillota bacterium
CGGCATAATCAATATAGTTAATGAAGCCTAGGGACAGGAGCAGCTTGCAAACCAGGGCCAGCAGCGGGTTGAAATTGAAGGCAGCGGCCATGACTGGATTTGCCTCTGCGATTACGTCCAGGGATAAGCCGTAGTAGGTGGCTGCCCCATCGAATATAATGAGCAGGTAGAGCACCTTGAAGCTGAGGGGCCACTGGAGCACTCTTTTCAAAAAATCGGCCATTTCTACCTGATCCTCCTGCCCGGCAGCGGTGCTGCGCCGCCCGGTTGTTCAGAGTATAGGCTTCCCCCGGTAAAGTAGTTTTATCCGGCCGGCGGGGGCGCGGTGAGGCTGCCGGGCGCACTTCCAACCTCTTTGTAAGTTTATGTTTATGAAGAAACGGGCAGGAATACGCCCCGTTTAACCGCCGCGGTTATTAATATTGGTTATAAGCCGGCTATTACTGTTGACAGGAAGGAACAGGTATAGTAAAATCTCAAAAAATATTTTGCACAAATGTCTAGGCATCAATCCGATGAACGGGAGAAGTAGCAGCTGGTTGCGGGCTTAAGAGAGCCGGGGGATGGTGCGACCCGGTGCCGGCACGGCCTTTGCGAATACACCCGGGAGGAACGGTCCGAAACCCAAGGTTTTCAACCCTGGCGAGTAGGCGCCGGCGGCACTTCACCGTTAACGAAGCGGAAAAGCGGCAGCAAGCTTTTCCGGCAGAGCGGAGCTACATTAAAGCTCAAGCAGGGTGGTAACGCGGAAACGATCTTCCGTCCCTTCATGGGGCGGAAGTTTTTTTATAATTCCGGGAAATAAAACCGGCAAGATCTTATAATCTGTCTACCAAGGGGGTATTGCTCTATGATTGTCGTGTTGAACCGGGATGCAGACGAAAAAGCAATAAGCAAGGTTGCGGAGAAGCTTAACCAGATGGGCTACGGGGTCCACCGCTCCACCGGGGAGAACCGCACCATCCTGGGCGCCATCGGCGAGCGGCGTGAAGAAGCGGCCCATACCCTGGAGGCCATGCCTGAAGTTGAGAAAGTAGTCTTTGTTACCAGCCCCTTTAAGCTGGCGAGCCGTGATTTTCATCCCGAGAACACGGTCATAGAAATAAACGGCGTCTCCATTGGCGGATCGGCACTGGCGGTAATGGCCGGCCCCTGTGCCGTGGAGGGAGAAGAGCAGCTGCTCAAGGCGGCCTGGACGGTTAAAGAGGCGGGCGCCCAGGTCTTGCGGGCTGGCGCCTTTAAGCCGCGCACCTCGCCGTACAGCTTCCAGGGTATGGAGAAAGAGGGCCTGCGCCTGCTGGAAAAAGTGCGCCGGGAGACTGGCCTCCTCATCGTCACAGAGGTGATGGACCAGTTTACTGTGGGCGAGCTGGCCGAATGCGCCGATATAATTCAGGTGGGCACCCGGAACATGCAAAATTTCTACCTGCTCCGGGAACTGGGGAAGATCCGCAAGCCGGTGCTTTTGAAGCGGGGCATGTCCGCCACCATTGAGGAATGGCTGATGGCGGCGGAATATATTCTCAGCGGAGGCAATTACCAGGTTATCCTCTGCGAGCGCGGCATCCGCACCTTTGAGCCTTATACGCGCAACACCCTTGATTTGAGCGCGGTGCCCCTGGTGAAGCAGCTCAGTCACCTGCCGGTAATCGTGGATCCCAGTCACGGCACCGGCAAATCGAGCCTGGTTCCGGCCATGAGCCGGGCCGCCGTGGCCGCGGGGGCGGACGGGCTGCTCATCGAGGTCCATCCCCATCCGCAAGAAGCCCTCTCCGACGGGCCGCAGTCCCTTAACCCGGGGCAGTTTGCAGCACTGATGGAGGAGCTGAAAGGGGTGGCTGCCTGTGTCGGCAGAGAGCTTTAACCGGGCCGCCCCTTACCGCCGGGTGGCTCTCATCGGCTGTGGCCTTATCGGCGGCAGCCTGGGCATCAGGCTGCGCGAGCGCCGCCTTGCCGGGGAGATCACCGGTTTTGACCGGGATAATCAGTCGCTAAATCTGGCCGTGGAGCGCGGCGCGGTGGACCGGGCCGCTTCTTCTGCGCGGGAAGCGGTGCAGGGCGCTGAACTGGTGATCCTGGCGGTGCCGGTGTTAAGTATCGCCGGCCTGGTGGGGGAAATTGCGCCGGCGCTGGAGCAGGGAGCGGTGGTCACCGATGTGGGCAGCACTAAAAGTGGGGTTATGGGCCAGGTGGCGCCGCTGCTCCCGCCGGGAACCTATTTTATTGGGGGGCACCCCATGGCCGGATCGGAGGAAAGCGGTATGCGTGGAGCTGATCCGGCGCTTTTAGAGAACGCCATCTACGTGCTTACCCCGGGAAGAGATGTGCCCAAAGAGGTGGTGGAGAGGCTGTTCGCACTGCTGGAGGCTGCCGGAGCCCAGCCGCTGCTGCTGGATGCGGAGATCCACGATCGCCTGGTCGCATCCATAAGCCATCTGCCCCATCTTATGGCCGTGGCCCTGGTGGTCTGCGCTTCCCGGATGGGAGAGACGGAAATGATCAAGACCCTGGCTGCGGGCGGTTTCCGCGATACCACGCGGGTGGCCCTGGGCAACCCCAAAATCTGGCGTGACATCTGCATCAGCAACCGCCATCACCTGATGGAAGCCGTAGCTTCCCTGGAAGAGGTTATAGCAGAAATGAAGGGGCTTTTGCGGCAGGCAGATGGTGCGGCCCTGGAACAGTTTTTCAACGAGGCCAGGGATTTCCGCCGCACGGTGCCGCACCGCGGTCGCGGGATTCTGCCAGAGCTGTTTGAGGTGGTGGCACTGGTCCCTGACACACCGGGGGTAATCGGCCGCCTGGCCGGCCTTCTGGGAGAAGCGGGCATCAATATCGCTTCCATCGAGATCTTGCATGTGCGGGAACTGGAAGGAGGCAGCATTCGCCTTGGCTTCCGCCGCCGCGAGCAGCAGGAGGCAGCCCTGGCTGCCCTGAAAGAGCACGGCTTTCGGGTCCACCGCCGCAATTGAGGATGGAAGCAGTAATTGGCAGCCTGGGATGCATCATCATGGACTCCTGCCGATATAGATGTATTAAGAATATTTATTTAAGGGTGCTTTTCTATGGGCGGCCGGAAGATCGATATGCCTTTTTTGGGCTGCTCTCTGGGCGGCAGCTTGGTTTTTGTGATTACAATACTGCTTGTTGCTAAACGCATTGCCGTGGAAAGCTATTCATTGGCCGTGCAACTGGGAGTGATCGCTGCCTGTGTCATACTTTACGCCATCGCTGTAAAGCTGCTTTTTATTTACCAGATCTGGTCCGCGCTCCCGGAAGGGACCACCCGGTTGACACCGCTTCAGGCAGCGGGTTTCCTGCTTATCCCCCTGTTCAATCTCTACTGGGTTTTCGTTGCCCTGCCGGGCTTTAGCCGCCTCTTTAACCGCTGCCGGGAAGAAAAGGCGCCGGGCAGCCCGGAGCTGCCGGAAGCTTTATTTTTAGCTTACGGCATTGCCTGGGTCTTTGTCCCCGGGGCGGCGGCGGTTTCCCCTTCTGCTGCGCTGACCCTTGCCGCCGCCGGCTGGATCATTTTTATTTTGATCGTGCTGAAAACAGGCCGGGCGTTAAACATGCCAGCCGCGACGGCGCCGCCGCCCGGAGAGCAAAAGGGCGGCCAGGAGCAAGCCCTTTGGGGCTTGCCTGCAACCCGGCCCCGGCTTTATGGCTTGATCATTGCTTCGCTGGTGTTAACGGCGGTAATTATTTTAGCCCTGCTGCCCCGGGCCCGGTTCAGGGTGGAGCAGTTAACTGTCCCGGAAGAGGCGGTGGCAGGGGAAGCCTTTACCGTCAGCGCTACTGTAAAAAATTACGGTCGCGGTCCGGGACAGTATGAACTGTCCGTTTTTGTTGAAGGGGTCAGGTCCCGGGAAACCACGGTGCACCTTGCGGCCGGGTGTACAGAGACAGTGCCGTTAACCATTGCGGGCATCAGCAAGCCTGGAAGCTACAGGATTAGCCTGGGGCTGGGGAAGATGCAAAAAGTGCCCCGCGACCTTGAACAGACGGTGAGAATTCTTAAACCGGCTGAATTTGTAATCAGCCATTTAACCCTGCAGCCGAGCCAGATCAATCTGGGGGAGGAGACGGCGGTCCGGGTCAGGGTTACCAATGTTGGAGAAGTTGCAGGGACTGTGCCGGTAGAGTTAACCGTTGACGGAACGCCGGAGCAAAAAAAGCAGCTTACCCTGGAAGGCGAAAGTTGTGAAGAGCTGTCTTTTTTTGTGGCGCCTCCGGAACCGGGGCGCTATAATATTGCTGTAAACGGGGTCAGTGAAACCCTTGAAGTGTTTAAAATTGAGCGGCCTGAAAACGGCGCCGTCCTGGTAAACAAAATCGCCGGAGGCCACGGCCGTCTTACGGTAACCAACAACCGGGACACCGATGTGGTGGTGCTGCTGACAGGCCCCGCAGATCCCCAAACCACCCTCCTGGCCCTCTATGTCCGTGCCGCCTGCACCGCCCATGCGGGCGGGATCATGGACGGCGCCTATATAATTTATTTTAGCGAAGGCACTGACTGGGACAGTTATGGGCAGCGCTTTACCCGCAATGTGACCTATAACCGTTTTAATACGGTGGATCGCTTTACCACGATCCATCACTCCGGCGGCTTCACTTACACCATCCTCAACATTGAATTTGGGCTCCGGGAACCGGTTGAGGAACCGGCCGCGATAAAACCGGTTGAAGCGGAGCTGTTTCCGGCAATCTTCTGATGGCGGCAGGATATGTAAGCTTTAGGCCGAATAATTGAATTACGGCACCCGAAATAGGCTAATATTATAGCCTGTATATGCTCTGCTTTCACCAGAATGGTGGCAGCTTTTCCCCGCCCAACGCTTTATCCGTGGTGGCCGTGGCGCTGCAGGGCTAGTCTGCTTTATGCTCCGGATCAGTTATCCTTGACCGCCCCCGCCACGGAATATTCTGCTTTTAGTTTAAAAGTCTCAGGAGCGATTGCATGAATTTAAAGCAGCAGGGGCTGATCCCCGAACATACTCAAAAAGCTGGAGCACAGGCAAACGCTCAATTGCACGCGGCCATGGCGCAATTTGCTGAGTTCGGCAAGACCACGGAAATCCTTAAATTCCCTGATCCACGTTATGAACTTCCCGTTTATGTCAACGAGTTCTGGACAGCAAAGCAGAGGGCGGGCCACTCGCTGCACGAAATCTCCTACCGGGCCTGCTTCAAGCCCCAGCTGCCCCGCTTCTTTATTACCCGGCTGACCGGGAAGAATGACGTGGTTTACGATCCGTTCATGGGGCGTGGTACCACCGTCATCGAAGCGGCTCTGCTGAACCGGGTACCGGTAGGGTGCGATATTAATCCCCTCAGTAGAATTTTAACCGCGCCGCGGCTCAACCCGCCTGAACTGGCTGAAATTCGGCAGCGCCTGCAGTCGATTGACCTGGAAAAGCCGCGGGAAATACGGGAAGATTTGCTCGCTTTTTATCATCCGGATACGCTGCGTGCCATTACCAATCTGAGGTCATACCTCCTGCAAAAAGAGAGAAACGGAAATCTTGACCGCGTCGACGCCTGGATCCGCATGGTCGCCACCAACCGGCTTACCGGACATTCCCGGGGTTTTTTTTCGGTGTACACTTTGCCGCCCAACCAGGCCGTATCGGTGGAGGCCCAGCAAAAAATAAATAAAAAACGCTCCCAGACCCCTCCCGTGCGGGATGTCCGGGAAATTATTATGCGCAAAAGCCGTTCGCTGCTGCGCAAACTGCAACCGGGAGAGCGCTCTTTGCTGCGCGGACTTTCGCAGAGGGTTAAACTGATCACCGCTTCCGCGGAACAGACACCGCAAATAGCCAGCAGCTCGGTTAAGCTGGTCGTTACCTCGCCGCCCTTTTTGGATATCGTGGCTTACGCGCAGGACAACTGGCTGCGCTGCTGGTTCAACGGCATTGACCCCGCTGCGGTTAAGTTGTGGCAATTTAGAAAGCCGGCTGACTGGCAGGAGAAAATGACCACCGTATTTAAAGAGCTGAAACGGATCCTTGTCCCCGGGGGGCATGTGGCCTTTGAGGTGGGTGAAGTGCGGAAGGGACAAATCCTGCTGGAAACTCTGGTTGTCCCCGCGGCCCTGGCCGCAGGGCTAACCCCGGAAATGGTCATCGTCAACAGACAGGTTTTTACTAAAACCGCAAACTGCTGGGGCATAGATAATCTTAAAAAAGGAACCAACACCAACCGCATTGTTCTGCTGCGCAAATAGCCGGCCGGGCATTTTTTGTTCTATGGAACTCTCAGACCCTGCATGGTTACCGGAGAAATTGTGCCCGTGCTTTTCTGGCCAGGCTTCACCCTTTCATGACTTCCCCTCTTATTAGACGACAGTTTAAGCAATATCACCCTTTGAACATCTGAACAAAAAGCCTTCTTGAAAAAAAAATGTAGATGTTGAACAGGTTATTGACTTATACCCAAAATAGGTTATAATTATTATAGATATATACCCATAATGTTGAAGAAGGGAGGAACGCATAGATGCCAGGTGGAGACGGAACCGGACCGCTGGGCTTTGGGCCGGGCAGCGGTAGAGGCGCTGGCTTCTGTTTCGGTTGTGGCCGGCCGGGTTATGCCAATCCGACATCCGGGCGCCGCTTTTGGGGGGTTGGCGGCCCTGCGCCCCGGTTTTACCCGGGAGGACGGGTGGCAGATGAAAAGACGTTCCTGGAAAGGCAGGCCGCTATTTTAAAAGAGCAGATTGGCCGGATAGAAGCCAGGTTGAAAGAATTGGAAAACACGGGGCAGAATGATTAAGCACTCCAGGGGCGCAATCTTTCCTATTTAAAAAGCCGGCCCCGGTTTTGCCGGTTGGGCTGCCCGGGGCCGGCTTTTTGTTGCCATGCAGAACAGGCCTATTTTCACCCGGCCGGGTGCTGGCCTGAAGCCTATTCAAACTTGAAAGACTGCAGGAACTGGGCAAAATCGGCTTCGAAGGAGGCGAATTCATCGGCCAGGGCTCCGCAGCTTAAGGTATAAGCGTAGCCATCCTTAATAATATAGTAGATTTCTCCTTTCATCTCCACGCCCATTATTTCCATGATGTAGGTCAGCTTGCGGCCGTCATGACCGCCTATAGTAGCATTTCCAGTCCCGGTGATTTCAATTTTCTCAAAGACATCAAGAAATTTTCCCTGGACGAATTCAAGGTAGGCGTCGTAACCGTCAACCTCCTGGGGCACTCTATCCCGGGTCACCCGGAATGTAGCCCCGAGCTTGCTGTAAGACGCCAGGGCATTATCTTCTTCCACTTTCTCCCAGCCATCCGGCGGGGTCACACTAATCTTCACCTCGTTTGCCGGGGCGGTTGTTTCATCACTTTCTGGTTCTTCTTCCCCCTCTGCTTCCCCCGGTTCAACCTCCACGGTCTCCTCATCTCCGGCTGCAGTGGAATCTCCGGCGGAGACATCATCTTCTGCTCCGCCGCATCCCGACAAGGCCAACAGAAGCGCCATCAAAAACAATACCAGGCACCACTTTGCTGGTTTCACCAATACTACCTCCTCTTATATTGGGCTGCCGTCATTGTAGCACGGCCCGATCAGGCCAAACAATCACCCCGGGGGTGATTTTAAGCATAAACCGGCTCCAGGCGGCGGCACAGCCCTGTCGCACCAGCGCCTGGAGGAAAAATTGGCCTTTATCGCTGAATATTGTTATAATGGCAGCGGGTAAATTTATTTTCCGCTTAAGGAGTTGCATGAAAATACCGGGCAAGCAGGCAGTACTGAAATATTTTAAGCCGGCAGCGCGGGATAATTTGCTGTCCAGCCCGTTATCCGATTCAGCGGAGGAACTTGATCAAAGCTTCGGCCATCTGGCGCTGGGGAAGAAAGAAAATGCCCTGCTATTAAATCGCTTTACAGCGGATGATATTCTCACGCTGATGGGAAAAGTCGGTCTAACTAAGCATCTATCTTCGCTGGGCTTCAGGGACTTAAAAGTAAATATCATCCGGGACGAGGCCCAGATTTACCATCTTAAAATATATAACGGTGCGATTAACCCGGAAAATTTGCTGATCGACCTTCGCCTCTCGGAATCGCGCTACGTGCCTGACAGGCGCCTCTTCACCGGGGATGCTGCTGTGCTGGATATGGTTATGATTGAGTGGTTTACGGCGCAGCATCCGCATAAAACTTTTGATGCCGGCAGACCGCAGCTTCCCGGTCAGAGCAGGCCCGGCCTGGGCTGTCTCAGGCACATGATGGAGTTGATGTATCTTGTCGGCAAAACAATGCTGGTGGACGGATTTATGGATGTTCCGGAACATTTTCACGGTGCGGTGATGTATGCCCGCAGGTTTAAGTTTTTTGACCCGGCTCAAGAGGCCATATTACAAGCCATTTTAAGGGATCTGAAACAATTCTCCCTAGACGAGTTATCATGGGGCATCATCACTAAAACGATCCTGGATCGCTCCACCGGCGCGCCCCTGGAGTATGAGCCCTCCGATCAGGTGTTCCCCTTATCCCGGTGTCTGAAAGATTATTTTAACTCAGCCGCATATCGGGAGCAGTTCAACCGGGTTTATCAACGCAAAAAATTTGATTTTGCCTATGAAACCATGCTGGAGCGAAGAAAAGAGCTGCTCCGGGTGAAAAAAATAGAAGAGCTTTAAAAGGTACACCGGGGTGGAGATTGCAGCCCGGCGGGAACGCCTGCGTCCCCGGAGCGCTGATGTGCTGCTGCTGCTGAAGGACAGGCTTTTAAATTGCTTGTTGATAGGGTAAAATATATAGCTGCCTGTTAAATATGGTGGAGTTGAAGACAAGGGGGAATTATCAGTGAGCCGTGAAACAGAAATCCAATCGAACTTTATCCATGCCCTTATCAGAAAAGATATAGCCGAGGGGAAAAACGGCGGCCGGGTCCATACCCGTTTTCCCCCTGAACCTAATGGCTACCTGCATATCGGCCATGCCAAGGCCATTCTGTTAAATTACAATATAGCCCAGACTTATAACGGCAAATTTAACCTGCGCTTTGACGATACCAACCCCCTTAAGGAAGAGCAAGAATTCGTCGATTCCATCATTGAGGACATCCGCTGGCTGGGTGTGGACTGGGAAGATCGCCTCTTTTTTGCCTCAGACTACTTCGAGCTTAAATATGAGTTTGCACTGCGCCTCATTAAAGCCGGCAAGGCTTATGTCTGCGACTTGAGCCAGGAGGAAATCCGCGAGTATCGCGGCACCCTTACCGAACCGGGAATGGAAAGCCCCTACCGCAACCGCTCCGTGGAGGAGAATCTTGATCTATTTAAGCGGATGCGCCAGGGTGAATTCCCGGACGGCTCCCGGGTGCTGCGGGCTAAGATTGACATGGCTTCGGGGAATTTAAATATGCGTGACCCGGTGCTTTACCGCATCCTTCACGCCACGCACCATCGCACCGGCGACAAATGGTGCATCTATCCCATGTATGACTTTGATCATCCCTTCTCCGATGCCCTGGAAGGGATTACCCATTCCCTTTGCTCCATTGAATACAGCGACCATCGTCCGCTCTACGACTGGGTTGTGGAAAACGCCCTGGAGCTGATGCCGGAGGTGATCAAGTGCCGCTCCCGCCAGACCGAGTTTGCTCGCTTTAATATGACTTATACAGTCATGAGCAAGCGCAAGCTGCGCCGCCTCGTGGAAGAAGGCTATGTCAACGGCTGGGACGACCCCCGCTTGCCAACCATCGCCGGCTTGCGGCGGCGAGGCGTTACTCCAGAGGCCATCGCCGATTTCCAGGAACGGGTGGGGGTGGCCCGGGCCGAAAGCACCGTGGACCTGGCTATGTTTGAGCACTGCATCCGCAGCGATCTGGAAAAGAAGGCCTACCGGATGATGGCGGTGCTGGATCCGCTGAAAGTGGTGATTACCAACTGGCCTGAGGATAAAGTGGAGGAGATGGAGCTGGAGAATCTGCCGGGAGATAAAAGCGCCGGTACGCGCAAAGTTCCTTTTGGGCGGGAGATTTATATCGAGCGGGATGATTTTATGGAAGAGCCGCCGAAGAAATTTTTCCGCCTGGCTCCAGGACGGGAAGTGCGGCTCAAAGGAGCCTACATTATCCGCTGTGAGGAAGTAATTAAAGATGACACGGGAAAGATCACGGAGCTGCGCTGCACCTACGACCCCCGGACGAAAAGCGGCCAGGATACCAGCGGCAAGAAAGTCAAAGGGGTGATCCACTGGGTGCCGGTGCAACACGCCGCCAGGATTACGGTGCGCCTTTACGACACCCTCTTTTTAAAAGAGAACCCTGAAGACGACGCTGAGGGCGACTTTACCAACAGCATCAACCCCAATTCCCTCATCGTTTTGAATGATGTCCCGGTGGAACCTGCCGTGGCTGCAGCCGCACCCGGCAGCCGCTTTCAGTTTCTGCGCAAAGGCTATTTCTACTATGACCCCGAAGACGCCCGGGAAGGCAAAATGATCTTTAACCGCATCGTCACCCTCAAAGACTCCTGGGCTAAAAGGAGCTGACAGGGAAGGGGAGAAAAGTTGAGAGAATACCGGAAATCCCCCTTTCGTAAAGGGAGATCTAGGGTGATTCAATAGACCAGATTTAACTAATCGTCCAGTAAGTCGCAGATAGAACACTAGATATGGTTAAAAGGGGCTGTGCCTAACGGAGCAGCCCCTTTTCTCATCGGCTTTTCGGGCAGCCTCTTTTTTGATAGAGCCCTAAGTTGCAATCAAGGGGCTGCTGCTTTACCAGCACTGATGTGCTGGTGGCAGGCAAATTATTTATCAATAAAAGGTATTTGAAAATAAGAGTCGAAAATGTATTTATAATTATTCATTTTAGAAAGGATCGTTGAAAGCAGTGGAAAAAGCGCTAAAAACATATACCGCGAAAGAAAGAAACTACTATCTCCTGGGAATGGCCGGCCAGAATATAGTTTACAACATTATCGCTGTGGGCCTGGCCTTGTACTATACAGAAGCCCTCTATGTCCCTGCTTCAATTGTGGCGGTACTTATGCTGATAGCAAGACTGTGGGATGCCTTCAACGATTTTATCATGGGTGTTATCGTTGACCGGACCCGGTCAAAATGGGGCAAATGCAGGCCTTACTTAATTTATGTTCCGCTGCTGATCTTGCTTTCCACTATCGGAGCTTTTTCGGCCACCTTCAATTACAACCAGAGGCCCGTGTTAACGGTTGTCTTTATTTATACAACCTATATCCTGTGGGGCATGCTTTACACCGTGGGTGATATTCCGCTATGGGGCATTACTGCGCTGATGACAGAAAGCGAGAAAGATAGAACCAAGCTGCTGTCCCTGGCCAGGATCGCCGGAGCTATAGGCAGCGCGGTAACTTTTTTATTATATGTCACTGTAGTCGGCCTGTTTAAAAATACCGGGGCCACTTTTATCTTCCCCACAACAGGGGCCTACGGCTATTTCATGGCCACCCTGGTTTATGCGGTAATCGGATGCGCTTTGTTTCAACTGGTTGGCTTTAATGTAAAAGAAAAAATAAAGCCGACCAATAAAGAAAGCAATATCTTAAAAAATTTTGCGCTATTGGCCCGCAACAAACCTTTTCTTCAGGTGTTGGGCTCCGGCATTTTGGGCAGCACCAAGATGATGCTGTCCAGCTGCTCCAGCTACCTTGTATTGTGGTATTACGCCAACGGCAATGAGGCCAATACCATGTTTTATTACGCTGTTATCGGGGGCGGTTATTTTATCGGCAATCTCGTGGCGATGTACTTAACTCCCGCCTTTTTAAAAACCTATTCCAAGAAAGATTTATACAATTGGTCTCATTTACTTAGTGTCATCCCCTTCATGACAATCTTTGTGTTATACCTGCTTAAGCTGGACGCCATACCGCTTGTGGCCATATTAATTTTCTTGGCCGGCGCGCTGCAGGGCTTTCCCGTGGTGCTGCATTCGTCCATGATCGCTGATTCTGTCGATTATCTTGAATGGAAAACCGGAGAAAAAGCCGACGGGCTGTGTTTTGCGGGCCAAACCTTTTTGGCCAAGCTGCAGTCCGCCGTGGCCTATTACGGGGCGCTGATGGTCCTGAGCTTTGTCAATTACAATCCCGAGGCCATGCAAAACTACGTTGCCGCCGGGGGAATTGCCCGCCAGCAGTTTCCCGAAGTAATGACCGCCCTGTTTGTCATTATCACCGTCCTGCCGGCCCTGGGCTCTGTGCTGGCGGTTATCCCCACGTGGCGCTACTGTCTCACCGAGCAAGAACATGAAAAAATATTAAATGAATTAAATGAGAAAAGGCGGCGGCAGGAGCTGGCGGCAGCTGCCGGCAGCGGCCCCCTCGCCCAAAGTGAGATGAGCAGATAACAGAGGCAGCCTGGAGGCGGCCAACAACTCCGTCTCCCCGGCTCTGTTGTAACATAATCTACAAAAAGGAACCTCGTCCCACGGGGTTCTTTTTATTTATATATACTTATTTACTTCTGCTTTTCAATAATTTAATCATTACTTTTATGACCACTATTACCTCCCCCGAATATACTATAACGGAAATAATCCAAAGGAGGTGCAGCATGGATGCCCGGCCAAAACACGACAGAACCTAATCTTGACATGCTTCGTGAGCCTCAAGCCGGATTACACGAGGTTAAATCAGAAGTTAAAAAGATTGTAGAAAAGATAAGCAATCCAAAATTTGGGCTTGAAGAGATCAAGAAACAGGTAACCAGTATATTGCAAATAGTATCGATGACCCTGGATCTGGTTAGACCCATGCCTAGGGTGAGCATTGTAGTCCGGCCTGGAGATACACTGAGTCTCTATGCCCAGGTCTTTGGGGTAACGGTGGCGCAAATTCTGGCGGTCAACCCCGGCATAGTCAACCCTGACCTGATCTTCCCCGGACAGATCGTCACCATCCCGGCAACCTCCCCTGTAGGCCCTGATCCCGGCCTGGCCGCGGCCCAGTACCTGGTCCGTCCCGGAGACACACTCTTTACCATTGCCCAACAATTCGGAGTCGGCTTAAACAATCTCATTGCCGTCAACCCGCAAATCGTGAACCCAGATATTATCTCTGTCAACCAGGTCATTAACCTGCCCGTATCCCCTCCCGCGCCGCCGGTACCTCCTGCCGGCACAATTCAGATTTACGTATCAGCGGGAGAAACCCTGACCAGTATCGCCCAGCGCACCGGAGTCAGCTTGCAGGCCATCATCAATGCCAACCCGCAGATCGTGAACCCGAATCTGATCTTTGTGGGACAGATCATTAACGTCCCCCTGACCAGCTAACCATTTGGAAGGGGCTGTCCAAAGGTAGGCCAGGACGGCCCCTTCCATTAATGTGCCCGTTTTGCCCTTAACCTGTGCCTGATGACCAGCTTGCCGGCCAATCAGGGCGGCTGTCTTGCAGGGAAAGTGCAATCTCCAAAGAATAGGGTATAATGAAGTTGGAGGTGATAGAAATGAAAAGCTACCCCGTTATCATTGAGCAGGATGGCACCGGTTACATTGTCACTTGTCCTTCTTTTAAAGGGTGTTATTCCCAGGGAGATACAATCGATGAAGCATTAAAAAATAATATAAAAGAGGCTATAGAGTTATGTCTCGATGATGAAGAAAAGCCAATTGGCAGTATTCCCGACCATAAAGAACTTCGCCCCGGGCTATTAAAGAAAATATTGAAAGATGCAGATCTTACATAGAAGAATTCACTCTATAAATTGTAGGCCCCTGCAGCACGCCCACCACTTATAACCATAATTCAGTTTCAGTAATAAAATCTCAGGATGCAAATAACACAATCAATCAGGCTTCTACCAATATAGTACAGATAATTTGACAATACCCTGGTGAAAGTAGTCCTCCACGATGACCTGGACTAAGGTGGGATAAACTCTCCGTGAAAGATAAAGATTATTTAGCCTCCTATACTTTTCTAAGTAAAAACAGCTATTTGGAGGGTATAAGCATCATCAAAAAGCGAAAGAAAACGAATTAATCGTATTGCCTCCTGGCGTGCTTGTTAAAGCAGATGCCAAATAAAGATGTTAAAGGGCAAAAACTTTGGACGAATAGTTTCCTGGCCCAAAAACCCGGAACAAAAAGAAAGTGATGAAAAGCCCGCTTTTTTGAGGCGGGCATTATTTTTATGCTTACGTACTCCCGTCCTTATTCTTTCAGTTGCCGCAGTCTGCGGCCGAGCTCGATAAATTCCCGGTTTAGCTGTTCCCGTTCGGCTGCTGCGTCCGGATCATTTTTGTCGGCGATTTCGTTTAAGCGGCCCGAGAGGTATGAGAGCCGGTTTTCCAGAAGCAGCTTCTCCTCGTGGCGCAAGCGGTCGCCGTGCGTTTTACGCTCCATAAATTCTCCGTACGATCCGGGATAATCGATCAGCCGGCCCCTTTCCAAGAACAGGACGCGCCTGGAGAGGCGATGCAGGAAGTAGCGGTCGTGGCTCACCGCCAGGACGGCGCCGCCATACCTGTCCAGCGCCGCCTCGATGGCCTCCCGCGATGGGATATCCAGGTGATTGGTAGGCTCATCGAGAATAAGCAGGTTGAAGCGGGCCGCCATGAGACAGGCCATGGCCAGGCGCTGTTTTTCACCGCCGGAAAGGGTGGAAACGGGCCGGTGAACATGGTTGTCCTGGAAGAGGAGGGCACTGAGAAGGTGCCGCGCCGCCGTTCCGTCTCTTTCGCCGGCTTTAATCACTGTCTCCAGGGGGGTCAGCTCTGGATCGAGGGTATCATGCTTCTGGCCCATGTAGCCCACCCGCGCGGACGGTGAGAGGGTTACCCGGCCTCGATCCGGTGCAATTTCGCCAAGCAGAAGGCGCAACAGGGTTGTCTTGCCTGAGCCGTTGCGCCCTGTTAGCACCGCCGCGTCGCCGGTAAATATGGTGAAGCTGACATCCTCAAGAATGGCCCGGCCGCCGAATGACTTAAATACTCCCTCCATGGCGGCCAGCAGAAGCCCGCTTTTTCCACCGTGATCCAGGCCCAGGCGCAGGCGCCGTTCTTCCCACGGTTTCCGGGGAGCGCTGCTGTCAAGCCTCTCCAGCCGCCGTTCAAACGATTTCACCGCCCTGTCAACCCGCTTCGCCCGCGCGGCCAGGTAGGGGGTGCGGGAGGAAGAGGCAGACGCTGCCCGGCGTGCCCATTCTTTTTTACGGTGCAGGGCGTTTAGCATCTTTTCCCGCTCGCGGCGGTAGTTCAAATAAGCCTCCCACTGCGCGCGGTCCTCCTCTTCCCTGGTTATGGCGTAGGCAGAGTAATTGCCTGGGAAAGAACGGACCCGCCCTCGCTCAATTTCCACGATCCGGCTAACCGTTTCGTCAAGCAGGTAGCGATCGTGGGAAACGATTACCGCTGCACCGCGGTAACTTTTCAGGTATTCTTCCAGCCAGGCCAGACCTTCGCTGTCCAGGTGGGTTGTCGGTTCATCCAGCAGCAGCAGTTCGCATTGCCGTCCAAGCAGGCGGGCCAGGCAGAGGCGGCTCCTTTCGCCCCCGCTGAGCCTATCCGTGGGCTTGTCGAGGTCCCTGCGGCTGAATCCGAGCCTGTCGAGTAATTTTATGGTCTCCCAGCGACTGGCTTCTCCGCACGCCGGGTAGCCGGCGGCGTATTCTTTCACAGTAATGCCGGCGGGCAGCACCGGTTCCTGGGGCAGGTAGCCAACATGCTCCGGCGGCAGGTGAATCCTGATATGTCCACCGTCAGGTTTCTCCAGTCCGGCGAGCAACTTGAGTAAAGTACTTTTCCCGGCACCGTTCCGGCCAATCAGCCCAATCTTTTCGCCCTTGTCAAGCTGCATTGATATATCGCTAAATACTGTCAGCCCGTCATATTCCTTGGCCAGCCTGTTTGCCTGCAGAATTGTTGTCATCACGGTCACCTCGAACATAGAAAGGCAAGGGTACACTTACCCTTGCCTAAAATTTCATCCATTTGCTGAAGGGTAATGCGCCCCCATTGTGATTGTTTTTTTACTGCGCAACCGTGATGATGAACATTTTCTACTCCATTCTGCCACAATTTTTCGCCTCAACCGGAGAGGCCGGAAGTGAAGATGGTGCGGGCGAAAGAATCTTTACCTCCAAGGGATGACTCCCACCAGTGGGTCGATTTTCCCGATCATGCCCTTAATTTATAAGGGTTTTCCCACCTTGGCAGCTTGTAGCTAAACTAAATTATTCTCCATAGTTGATGAAAGTCCTGCATGATTTAGTGTAGTTTAATGCGTTGTTTACCGTTATGACAATTATGTACGGCTCCTGGGGTGC
>JAKOVL010000063.1 GCA_029782095.1 Bacillota bacterium
CCCAAACCATGTTGCCGCCCGGACGGCCCATAACCTTGTCTGCCAGGTCCGCCGGCACGTTGTCCCTGACCCCCAGCCACGGCCAGGGCAAGTAGCTGCTGACTTTTGCCACGAGCATTACCCGTACTTCCGATCCTGCTTCCAATATCTGTTGCCGGGTGCGAAACGTCCTGACAATTTCTATGCCCCGCCAATCCCGCCACTTGTACACCAGGATGATGACAACGCAGAGCAAGCTTAGATAGGTCAGAAACCACAGCACCGGTTCCTGCAGCCAGGCGGCATAGGCAAGGGCTGCCCCGGCAAAGACCGGCAGAATCCAGAATTCGTAACGCAACTTGGTCAATAGCAGTCCCCCCAGGGAACATTTTATCAATTTTATATATTCTCTTTCCCCGCGCCGAAAGCCTTCCGCCAGTGCAAATTTTATCCAACTGTAACTTTTTGGGAATAAAGAAAAATGCCCCTGGTTGCACCAGGGACATTCTTTTTACATCATTGGCATGCCGCCGCCCATGCCCTCAGAACCTTTTTCCTTTTCAGGGATATCGGCCACAACCGCTTCGGTGGTCAGGAACATGGACGCAATACTGGCGGCATTCTGGAGAGCGGAACGAGTGACCTTGGCCGGGTCGACGATACCGGCCTTGAACATGTCTTCATACACCCCGGTAAGGGCGTTGAAGCCGACTCCGGGCGGCTCGTTCTTAAGGCGCTCCACAACAACGGAGCCTTCCAGCCCGGCGTTTTCGGCAATCAGGCGCACAGGCTCTTCCAGGGCCCGGCGGATGATGTTGACGCCGGTGAGCTCGTCGCCGGTGACGTTAATTTTATCCAGCACCCGCATTGCGTTGATAAAAGCGGTGCCGCCGCCGGGAACAATACCTTCTTCAACGCCGGCCTTGGTGGCGGAAAGGGCGTCTTCAATGCGCAGCTTCAATTCTTTAAGCTCGGTTTCGGTGGCAGCGCCGACTTCGATGACGGCTACGCCGCCGGCCAGCTTGGCCAGGCGCTCCTGCAGTTTCTCCCGGTCAAAGTCGGAGGTGGTGTCTTCAATTTGCGCCTTGATTTGCGCAATGCGCTTCTTGATTTCTTCACTGTCGCCGTAGCCGTCGACAATGATGGTATCTTCCTT
>JAKOVL010000086.1 GCA_029782095.1 Bacillota bacterium
CAATGCCGGCGGCAATGGCGTAAATATCCTGCTTAATCTCCTCCAGGCTGCGGCGGCTGTATTTTTGCCCCTTATACACCGGGCAAAAGAGACAGCGATTCCAGGGGCAGTTGCGCGTCAGGCGCAGCAGCAGGCTAAAGGCTTCGCTGGGCGGCCGGATCGGGCCCTGTTCATAGCTCAGCGGCATCACCGATCATTCCATTCAGGTGACAAGTTTTTAAATATGCAGACAGCAGGAAAAAGTGTCAATCCTTTTTGCATACAGGGAACCTTCTCCATATAATTATACCCCAGGGCATAGATAATGTCAGCAGTTCAGGAGAGCCGGCCCTTAAGATTATTCCCTCTGTTCTGCCGCCATGGTATAATTAAGGCTACTATCACAGAAGGTGGTGCCGGTTTTGCAAGAACCTAAGCTCAGCCTCGAGGCGCTGCATGAAAAACTGCTCCTGCTGACCTATATTCACGGTTACTGCAAGGGCACTTTTATTTTAACCTCGGGCCGCAGCAGCAGCTATTATATCGACGGAAAACAGGTGTTGATGACAGCGGAAGGGCTGCATGCCATGGCCATGTATATCCTGATCTCTCTGCACCGGCAGGGCCTGGAAGTGGAAGCCGCGGGCGGCCTCACCCTGGGGGCCGATCCCATTGCCGCCGCCGTTTCTGTTCTCAGTCAAACCATTCCGTTCTATCACCCTTTGAACTGTTTTATTGTCCGCAAAGAAGCGAAAAAACACGGTACCGCCTCCCGGATCGAGGGCCCTTTGCGGAAAAAACAGCGGGTTGTCATCGTGGATGATGTCTTAACCACCGGATCCTCCATCCTTAGCGCCGCCGCTGCGGTGGAAGAGCTGGAAGCGCAGGTCAGCGCCGTCTATGTGCTGGTTGACCGGCGCGAAGGAGGCCGGGAAGCGCTGCAGCAGGCCGGCTATCCCCTGGAGGCAGTAATGCACCGCCTGGAGCTGGAGCAGTTGCAGCAGCAGCTGGAAAGCCGCTATCCCTCCCTATTTGCGGCGCTGCAGGACAACAATCCCCGGTGGGAACAAGTGCCCTGGCGGGAGCTTGAAGCCAGGCACGACTACCTGGTTAAGCCCCTGAAGCAGCTTGGCGAGCGGATGGGCCGGGCCCGGAAACAGGGGTTATATGAAGAAGAGGCGCTCAAAAAGAAAGCGCAGCGAATCATATCGGCGATTAAGGCGGCAGAGCTGCACCCGGAGGGGCAAAAAGCGGCCCAAAAGATTTTGGAGACGATTGCCCTTTAGCTATTGCTTCAGCCTTATAGCTGTGTTCATGCCTTCAGAAAAAAGCTGCATGGCCCGGTAGGCGGCGCTTTGCAGCAGTTCCGCCGTGCGCTCCATCGCTTCGGCCAGGGACAGGGGCCCATCGACAATGGAAAGCATGGCGCTAATGCCTTCCTTTTGAGCCTGCCAGGGGTTTAAGTTTACCTTTCCGGCCAGCACCAGGACCGGCACACCGTATGCTTTGGCCAGGCGGGCCACCCCCACAGGGACCTTGCCGTGAAGCGACTGGCTATTGATCTCGCCCTCGCCGGTAATGGCTAAAAGCGCGGTACCTTCTGACAGCAGGCCCGGCAGGCCTGAAAGCTCCATAATTCTTTGCACACCAGGGACCAGCGGCGCCCCCAGGATGCCGGCCAGGGCCGCCCCGATACCGCCGGCGGCTCCGGCGCCGGGGATCTGGCTGATATCACGCCCCAAATCCCGCAGCACCACCGCAGCGAGGCGGCGCAGCGCCCGGTCAAGCTGAGGCAGCTGCTGCGGCGAGGCTCCCTTTTGCGGCGCATAAACATAGGCGGCGCCCTGCGGCCCGAAAAGGGGATTATCCACGTCGCAGCCTGCAACCAGCTCCACTTCCTTCAAGCGGGGTTCGCTGAAAGAGGCGTCGATGTGATGCAGCTGCTCCAGCCCGGCTGCTCCGGGTCCGATTTCCCGCCCGCTCCGGTCGATCAGCTTAAAACCAAGGGCCTGCAGCATACCGGCCCCGCCGTCATTGGTGGCGCTGCCCCCGAGGCCGACAAATATGCTCCTGCACCCGCTTTGCAGCGCCTCCCGGATGAGCTCGCCGCTGCCGTAGCTGGTCGCCCGCATCGGATCAAGCTTTTCCGGGGGAACAAGGGCCAGGCCTGATGCTGCGGCAACTTCCACCACCGCCGTGGTGCCGTCGCCGGTTAGGCCCCAGAATGCTTCAACCTTATCCCCCAGGGGGCCTGTTACTGTTTTGCGGAAAAGGCGGCCTCCGGTTGCACGAATAACGCATTGCGTCGTCCCGTCTCCGCCATCCGCCAGGGGTACCTGGACTATTTCCAGGTGCGGGAAGATGGGGGCAACTCCGGCGGCTATGGCCTCCGCCGCCTCGACTGCGCCCAGCGAGCCTTTAAAAGCATTGGGCGCCACAATGATCCGGCCGGGCTTTGGCGAAAGTTTGCCGGCGTAACTATTTTCACCGTGTTGCACGCATCATCACCCTCCCCAGCGGCTTTGCTCCGTTTGATGCAATACGGGCGCAGCACGCTGCGCCCCTACATATCTGTATGATTACGACATCTTTCTCCGGTATACTATCTCCTACCCCTTTAACAGCAACACCGGGCGAGTGGCTCGGCGGACCACGGGATCGGCGGTGCTGCCGATAACCAGCTCATCGATGATGCCGCGCCCTCTCCTGGAGAGGGCAATTAGCGAAACATCGCGCTCCCTGGCTGCCTTGATTATTTCCTCGGATGCTATGCCGACCTTAATCAATATCTCGGTCTCTATCCCCTTGTCAGCGAATTCATCCTGCCACAGCTTTAATTGTTCTTCTGCCTTGCGCTTGTTTTCCTCGATCTGCTCCATGGTATAGCCTTCATCCACAACATTAAAGAGAATTACCCTGGGAAACGCACCGGGATTTTCCAGGAAGAAATCAAACACCTGCAAAGAATTCCTGGAAAAGTCGGTGGCCAGCAGCGCTGTTGCCGGCTGCCCTTCCCTGAAGATCTTTTTGCGTACCGGCATGCCGTCAATCTTGTCATATTTCTCCACCAGGACCGGCTTTTTGGTTGCGCGAATAACATTGGCCACGGTGCTGCCTAAAAACAGCTCCCTTACCAGGCTGCCTTCCCCGATGGAACCGATGAGAATCAGGTGTACATGTTCTTCCTCAGCCGCCGCTTTAATCTCTTCCACGGGGCTGCCCACCGGCTGGATGACCCTAACTTTTAAGCCTGTCGCTTCAAGCTCTTTTTTCTTTTCTTCAATTTTCTGCAAAAACCGTTTGCGGTGAGCCCCGATGCCCCGGCCGGCCACCTCCATGCGCACCACATGAATCGCGATCAATTCTTCCAGGCCCAAATATTTTAAGTCGGATACAGCGTTGAGAAGTTCCAGAGCCGGTCCGGAAAAATCTACTGCAACCAGTACTTTTTTAAACATCGGCAGACCTCCTTAAGGCTGTTCCTGATAGAATAATTCGTGGTGCCCTTATTATTTCCTTTCGCTTCCATCACTCGCCCAAAAAAAAAGGGCGCTATGCACGCCCTCTCTTAGCCCTGGACAGCTGCTCAGGCTGTATCGGGGAGATATTTTTTCAGCACGTCCCACAATTCTTGGGGGCGGAAAGGCTTGGTCATGTAGGCATTTGCGCCCAGTTCGAGGGCCCTCTGCCGATCCTCTTCTTCCGCCTTGGCGGTTAAAACAACAACCGGTATTTGTTTTAAACTATCATCATTTTTCAAAGTGCTTAGTACTTCAAAACCGTCAACTTTGGGCAATAATAAATCCAGGAGTACCAGGTCGGGTTTTTCGCGGCGCACCGCTGCCAGGGCCGCCTCTCCATCCTCAACAATCTCAACCTGGTAGCCGGCAGCGTCAAGGCATGTCCGTACTCCCAGAATGATATTTTTTTCGTCTTCTACCAGCAAAATTCTTTTACTCATCAACCAACCTCCTGATCTACGGGTGCTCGCACCTCGAGTTGATCTTCTTTGCGGGAAATGGGAATAGTGAATGTAAATGTGGTTCCCTTGCCTTCTTCACTTTCCACCCAGATCTCACCGCCGTGGGCCATGACAATATCTTTGGCGATAGCCAGGCCCAGCCCGACTCCACCCGTAGTCTGCCCCGGCTTGCGCACCTGGATATATTTGCGAAAAATCTTTTCCTGGTGCTCCTTGGGAATACCACACCCGGTATCCTGGACGGAGAAGAAAAGCCGGCTGCCCTTCTGCCTCACTTTAACCGTGATGGTTCCGCCAGCATCAGTATAGCGCAGGGCATTGCCGATCAGGTTGGTCAGAATCCAGACGGCCTTGTTGAAATCGGCTTCGGCCGGCGGAATTTCCGGAGGCAGATCGGCGATCAACTCCACCCCTTTGTTTTCTGCCTGTATCTTTAAAGGCCTGACCGCTTCTTCTACCAGCCCGCTGACATCCACCGGCTCTGTATCCACGTAGATCGTGCCCGATTCAATTCTTGACAGCTCCATTAAGTTATCAATGAGGCGGGTCAAACGCTCGCAATCGGCACCGATGGCCTCCAGGACCTCTTTCCCCCGGGGCGTCAGGTCTCCCAGCATACCTTCACGCAGCATTTCCACGCCCACAATAATCGTGGTCAGCGGAGTTCTAAATTCATGGGATACAATGGACACAAAATCGCTTTTAATCCTTTCCATCTCATGGAACCGGGTTACGTCGGTGAATTGAACCAGGGCGCCTTCAGGCTTGTTGTTTTGCGAAACAGGATTGATAGCAATTTTAAAAAAATAGCGCTGGTTTAAACGCTTTACCTTTACTGTGGCCCCTTCATAGGAGCAGGGCAGCGGCTCACCGCTTTCAAAAACTTCCTGCAGCAGCGCGGTTACTTTTTTAATCCCGGTAACCTGGCTTAAGGTTTGTCCCAAGGCTAAATCACGGTCCACTCCAAAAATCTCTGAAGCGCGCTCATTTAACCAGACCACTTTTTGTTCAAGATCTGTGACAAACAAGGCATCTGACAGATACTTCTCAATGGTCTCCAGTGAAACCGTTCCGGGTGTGTGGCCCATAAATCCCCCGCCTTTCCAGAAACAATAGTCAGAATACAGATGACGGGAACTACTTCTTCCTCTGTCAACTGATCGGCCAAGCACGGGTAAAAACGAGCTGTATTCTCTAAAGCCGCATTTTATGCTGTTTGCGGGCGCCACCGCTTACTGGGGGTTCCGTGACCGGCTATAGCCTGAGCGCTTCTGTTTTCCACCGGACTGTTGTCCCTGCCCGTGATTAATTCCCTTCCCCGTGGATGATCTGTCCAGCAGGCTGGATCTCAAATTATTGTTAGCTACTACATTATACCATTGCTTCATTCATTTTTAAAGACTGATTGTCAAAGTCGATCGTGTCAAGGCACTGTAGGTATTTAGAAACCCCGCATTCAGGTTAAACAACACTTTTTTCATTTAACTGCTTCAAAACCATTCGGGTGAAGTTACTGCCACTACGAAACAGGGGAACGTTATTGAGATACTCTAAGCCATGCGTCTGTCTTTGCCGTAAACGTTTCAACTCCCTTTGGACTTCTTCTTTTAATTCA
>JAKOVL010000095.1 GCA_029782095.1 Bacillota bacterium
CCGGGCATGACTGTCAATAGCCTTACCGTCCATGGCCAAGTTACGGCCAAAGCCGGGCAAAAGCTGGTAGCATTGTTCCACCAATGTATCAAAAATCTCATCGATTAAGTCCTTGTTGTTAAAGAGTTTCTTCAAAAACCGGGTGTATACCCACTGAGGCGGCCCGGTATCACCTTTAAAGCCGCACATGGCTCTCAACTGGCCATTACGGTTCAACTCTCTTCTTAAAGCGGCTATAGAGGGATGTTGGAATACTATTCCCGCTAAAATAGAATTCCACACCGCCCGAACAGGGTAGTCGTCACGGCCCCGGCCGCGTTCAAACTCCAACTTAAGCATCAGCTTCTCATCCGGCACGTGTTCTAGGACGAGGCGCAACCGGTCCAAATCCCCTAAACCTTCGATTTCCTCCCACCCAAACAGCTTTTGCTGTGATATAATAGCCACGGGAAATCCTCCTTTGTTTTGGTTTTTTCGCACAAAAATACTTCGACAAAGGTAAAGGATTTCCCTTTATATTACTCTATTGTTGTTATATTCCAAATCGATCGCTTAGATCCAATCTAGGCAATTGTCAGAAAATAGTGGGGTCAATTTTTCGATTATCCTATCGCACACCATGCCAAATCCCTATTTTTAAATCTCTTCTTGGGGTAAAATGTTTTTCCCATTCTTTAAAAAGCCTTATATATCAGGCATTGGCAAAGAACGCAAATGGCTCTAGCATGGAAATTAAAGGACTTTATTGTGCGTTTCGAGATTGCTGAAGTTTACCCGGCACTGGCCAAGGGCGGTACAGGCTGCCATGATAAAGCAGGCTGCTGCAGCCACAGGGGGCAGCTATTTTGGGGTTGCAGGTGAACGGGACAAGGATTTTTGCCATACAGCAGCGAAAATCTATAATCAGGTATATCAGACAGAAATTGCATCGAGACCCCCGGGCTAAAGATCGCCCGGGGCAAGGCGGATGGGATGTTTCGAGCTTGTGCCGCCACCCTGTGCGGTGCGCGGAAACTGCGCCCATCGCTTATAAAAACAGCCATAGGAGAAGCCCATGAAAAAAGTTGTGATTATGCCCTGCCTGGACATTAAAGAGGGGCGGGTCGTTAAAGGAGTGCAGTTTGTGGACCTGCGGGATGCCGGGGACCCGGTAGAGTGCGCCCGGGCCTACTGCGCCGCCGGCGCCGGTGAGCTGGCCTTCCTCGATATTGCCGCCACCGTGGAGGGGCGGAAAACGATGCTGGAGACAGTGCGCCGCGTTGCAGCCGTGGTGACGGTGCCTTTTACCGTGGGCGGAGGGATCGGCAGCCTGGACGACGTGGAAGCCGTTTTGGCGGCAGGGGCGGATCGGGTCTCCATCAGCAGCGCCGCTTTCCGCCGTCCCGGCCTCATCGATGCGGCGGCAAGGCGTTTCGGCAGTGAAAAAATTGTGGTGGCGCTGGACGTTGACCGGAACGCGGTTTTGCCCTCAGGCTACGAAGTCTATATCGACGGCGGCAGCACGGCCACGGGGCGGGATGCGGTGCAGTGGGCCAGGGAAGCCGCAGATCGCGGCGCGGGAATCATCCTGCCCACCAGCAAGTCCTGCGACGGGGCGAAAACCGGCTACGATCTGCCTTTGATCCGCGGCATCAAGGCGGCCGTGCCTGTGCCGGTAGTGGCTTCCGGCGGCGCCGGCGCCCTGAAGCATTTCCTGGAGGCGGTCGAAGCAGGAGCGGATATCCTGCTGGCCGCCTCCGTGTTCCACTTCGGGGAAATTACCATCCCGGAGCTGAAAGCATACCTGGAGCAAAATGGGGTCAGGTCTTGACTTTAGACACATATCCATAATTTAACAGGTATGTGCCGTCAATACTCTATGGCCTGGATTCTACCCCTGCCGGGGGTCTTGACTGTAATCGAGCATGTTCCAGAGTTCGGCAAAGAGGCTGCTTTCCATCTTGAAAGCAACGTCAGTAAATCCATATAAAATATAGCCGTCCTGGTGCAGCCTTAAAGTGACCTTGCTGCCGTCTTCCAAAATGATGCGGATGATCCGCCACTCCTCGGTGTTGTCATGGTAATAGCTGTCGCCCAGTACTGCGGTAGAATAAGGCACAGTCAGGTTCAGCGCTTCAATAAAACGGCTGACCAGGTCGTTGTCTTGAAGCGGATAAATTTCAGTCTGCCAGTTGTCGCTGCTGACATAGACGGCGCGGGAAACGCGATCGGCCATTTTCAGCTTGCCGAAAACATCCTCGCCGCTGGATACGGTAATGCCGTTTAAACACTCGTAAAAAGCTGCCCAGGAGCCGTACATAATCAGCAACCGAAAGTCGCTGTCGTAGCCTTTGACGGTATAAACCTCGCCTCCGCCAATGGTGGAAGCCAGCTCAAAGGCATAGTCGTCCTGGCTGCTCCATTCGTCGATATTGCCCCTGGTTATGCCAATTTTTTTGTCCATGAGGTTTGTGGCTGCTGCGAAGTCGATCTCTGTTCCGGTTTGGGTATAGATCTTGCCTTTATAAACAACCAGCCCGATCATGTCGGCGGCAAAACCCGGTTCGTCCGCCGGGAATTTACGCAAACCAGATGGAGGTATCGGGAATGAAAACAATAGTTGTTTACGCAACCAGATACGGCTGTACTGAAAAATGTGCCGGCAAGCTGGCGGAAAAGCTTGGCGGGGAGGTGGATCTGTGCAACCTGAAGCGGGACCGGGTAGTCGACCTCTCCGCTTATGACCGGGTCGTCATCGGCGGTCCCATCTACATGGGCAAGATACAAAAAGAGGTTGCCAATTTTTGCATGAAAAATTTACATAAGTTAAAAGAAAAACAGCTTGGGCTGTTTATCTGCGGCATGTTGGATAAAGCAGCAGAAAAGCAGCTGCACGGCTCTTTCCCGCCGGAGCTGCTCGTCCGGGCCTCCGCCAAGGGCTGCTTTGGGGGCGAATTTAGCTTTAACAAGATGAAAGCAGTGGATCGCCTCATTGTCAAAATGGTAAGCAAAGTGGAGCAAGACGTTTCCCGCATTGATGAAGCCAGGATAGCCGAATTTGCCAGGGCTCTGAATAACGATTAGCGCTCTGAGCGAAACCTTTCCTGTAGCCTCCAGGACCTGGTGACGGTTTCAATGGGCAGGGGGCCATTGGCTGAATCATTTCTTTTCTAAATTTGCGGGTGAGGTTTGAGCTGAATTAATGACAGATCGGGCCTGTTGAAAATACGAACGGGAATTACCGAGTTGCCGAGGCCGCGGCTGACATGCATGGTTGTATTCCCGCGGTGATACAGGCCTGCTGAATATGGTGGAAAGAAAGACAGATCCGGCGAAAAGACTCCGCCCAGCACAGGCAGCCGGATCACCCCCCCGTGGATATGACCGGCCAGGACTAGATCGGCGCCCCACGACACGTATTCTTGAAAATACTTGGGGTTGTGGGCCAGCAAAATTGCGATTTCATCCTCTTGCGGGCGGCCCAGCGCTTCCACGATAAAAGAAACCTGCAGGTCCGCCCCCTCCCAGGCTGCGGTATTCCTGCCGGTGTAGTGGTAGAGCGCCGCAGTGAAGCCATAAATGCCGAAGACAACCCCGTCTTTTGTAAATTCCACCCGCTGGTTGTCCAGCACTTTTACCCCGGCTTTATGGAGGCGCTGCACTATCTCTGCGTATTCTTCCCGGCGGGATAATTCTTTGATAATCTGCTCATGATTGCCCAGGGAGCAGTAAACCGGAAAGTGGTTATTTAGCTCTTTGAGCAGGTTAATCAGAGCACTGCCGTCATCTTTTTTTGAATCGATCATATCGCCGGACATTAAAACCAGGTCCGGCTTGAGGCGTTTAATCGCTCCGGCCAGGCGCGCATTGTTTGCCCCAAATTCTTTGCCGTGCAGATCACTGATATGGACAATTTTAAGCCCGGCATGGTTTTCCGGAAGCCCGGCCACGTAAACCTCAAAGCGCGAGATCTGAATGGCTTCGTTGCCAAAAAGAAAAATAAGTGCGGTAGCGGCAGCAACCGTGACAAAGAGGGCTAATCTTTTTTCCAGCATTGGTGTGCATCCTTTATCTTTATTATTCCCTGTACGGCTTGTCCGCATTTTCCTGGCCGATGGCGGTGAGCGCCCGGTAGAGGTAAAGCAAGGCGATGCCGTAGTAGAACGGGGAGAATAGCAGCGTATTGATCTGAATCAGGGTCAGCACCGTCTGCATAATCATCGGCAGGGTGAGGGCATAAATGCTCAGCTTATAGAGGTTGCCGAAGCCGATTTTGCACCCGGCTGCGCTTTCCAAAACTACCCCCCCGGCGGCGACGATGAGGGCGCTGATCAACTTTCCACAGAAGTAAACGATAAACCCGATCCCCATGATAAAAACGGTCGTCAATTTTAACAGGGGCAGCCAACGAACGAAATCGTTGCGGGTTATGGCTGGGCCGGCGGAAATGGCACTGAACTTATAATGCATCGTTTCGAAGCGATTTTGTTTGAAATAGAGCTCATGCTTCGTTATAAGAATGCCGCTTTCGTATTGATCCATAATGCTCTGGTCTGTTTGCCCCGTGGTGTCGATAACAAAGATAAGATCATCTGCTTCAAAAACGATATGGGGCATCGGCGCATCTACGGACAGTTCGCCGTTGCGCAGCTCCAATTCAGGCATGTTTTTGGTTATGGTTTCAACAAATTCATTGATCTCTGCATGGATTTCAACCAGGAAAGGGATTCCGCCTATTCCGGCCAGAATTATGGAAGCGCAGAAAAGGTAAAAGATCGCCCGTCCCAGGGAGCGTCGATAGAAGTAGCGGTAGGTTTCAATTTTAAAAATACTGTCCAGAAATTGTTCGGGAAAACTAAGATTTTCTTGCATGGCCCATCGACTCCTATTTCATATTCAGAAGAAAAATACCGCCATGTCAGCCCTTAGTTACCTGCTGATGATGGGACAGGCGATTCCAGTTTTAGCGTTGACGTGCTACCGGTCTATGCTTGATTAATTTCGCGCTTTTCTCCTCAATCCCTTTTGATCGCCAGAGAAAGGTGCAGGATTAAACTCGGTTATGGTGAAGTAGTAGAAGAAGCATTATTGAATCCAACCATAGCGCGGACAGGTGACATCAATGGAAAACGCCGAACGTTTCTTAAACGCTTACGCGGTGATCGAACATGAGCTGCAAAAAATTCTCGACTTGAAAGATCACCGCCGTTTTTACGACATGGTGAACATGGCCGCCAAAGTAAACCCCGTCATCAGCCGTTACAAATACGACCTGAGGGAGTATGGAGATTTAAGGAACGCCATCGTCCACGACCGGGCTGACGGTAAAATTATTGCTGTGCCCAATGATGATACGGTTGCGCATATTGAAGCCATTGCCAGCGCCCTGGTGGCGCCCCCAAGGGTGCTCCCCCTGTTCCAAAAGAAAGTTCTCATCCTGAAGACAAGTGATCCGATGACGCGGGCGATCCGGCTGCTGAGCAAATATGCCTACTCCCAGGCGCCGGTCCTGGAGCAGGACGTTATTGTCGGATTAATCACCTCCAACCTGATCGTGCGCTGGATGGGGCACAGCCTCGCCGCGGGCACCTTTGACCTGGAGAACACCACCGTGGGCGCCATCCTGGATGAACTGAGGTGCGCGAAATGTTTTGAAATCGTCTCCGCGGATACTTCTATATATGAAATACCGGAGCTGTTCCTTTACTACCAGGAGCAGGGCAGCAAGCTGGAAGCTGTTTTAATCACTGAAAAGGGCGGCGACAGGGAACCCCTCCTCGGCATCATTACCAACCGCGACCTGCCACTGGTGCAGCGGCACCTGCTGTGAATATTTTTTATCTTCCAAATAGAGGGGCAAAAGGGTTTTTTCTGAACGCTGTCGAAATTAAAGTGGCCAGCAAAACCTGGCTTTGCTGGTGCAAACGGGGAATGGAGAACATCTTTGCGGCCAGGAAAGGGAGGCTTTAACGGTGAAAAAACACCTCGTCTCAATTGTGCGGTATGAAAAGCCTTATGAATCGGTAAGAAAAGCTGTTTTGAGCTGTGGCGGCCTTGAGCGGATGCCCGCCGGGGCGCGGGTATTCATCAAGCCCAATATTGTCTTCTGGACAAAAGCCTGCACTTTTCCCAAGTGGGGCGTGATCACCACTTCGCGGGTGATCGAGGATATGGTGATCTTGTTAAAGGAACACGGCATCGATGATATAACTATCGGCGAAGGGATCGTCAGGGATGCCCGGGACAGGGAAACCCCCGCCCATGCTTTTAAGACTTTGGGCTACGAGACCCTGGGCAAGCGCTACGGGGTAAAGTACATAAACATTATGGAGCGTCCCTTTGAAAAGGTGGACCTGGGAGACGGCATCTCCCTGAACTTCAACCGGGATATTCTGCACAGCGATTTTGTGGTCAACCTGCCGGTGCTGAAATCGCACAATCAAACCGTGGTCAGCCTGGGCATTAAAAATCTGAAAGGGACAATTGATATCGCCTCCCGCAAGAAATGTCACAGCGCCGACCCGACCAAAGATCTCCATTTTCATGTGGCCCGGCTGGCGGATAAAATGCCTCCCATGCTCACCTTGATTGATGGCATCTATTCCCTGGAGCGCGGGCCCGGCTTTGACGGCAAGAAGAGACGCAGCAACCTGCTCGTGGCTTCCGCCGATTTCCTGTCCGCCGACCTGGTAGGGGCGCGGCTGCTGGGTCATGATCCGGCGCAGGTGGCGCACCTGGCGCTGGCGGCGCAAAATCACAACCGCCCGGTTGATCTTTCCGACGTGACAGTAATCGGCGAAGACCTGGAAGCCATCTCTTCATACCATGAATATGATTTTGAGTATAGCAGCGGCGAGACGGGAGAGATGCCTCTGCCCCTGGCCAGGCAGGGCATTGAAGGGCTGTTTTACCGCAAGTTTGACGATACCATGTGCACTTACTGTTCGGCCTTGAACGGTCTCATACTAACCGCTATCCGCTCCGCCTGGAAAGGCGAACCCTTTGACCGGGTAGAGGTGCTAACAGGTAAAAAGATGCGGCCGACTCCCGGCATGAAGGCCACCGTGCTGGTGGGCCAATGCATGTATAAATTGAACCGGGATCATCCCCATATCCAGAAGGCCCTGCCGGTTAAAGGCTGCCCGCCCGAACCGCAGGAGCTGGTCAGGGCACTTCATGAAGCGGGGATCGAGGTGGACCCGGTTCTCTTTGAACAGGCTGAAGCGCTGCCCGGCTTTTTCATGGCCCGCTACGAGGGCAAGCCGGAATTTGACGAGTCTTTTTTCCGGGTGGAGTAGCCCGGCGCGAAGGGCGATGTGCCGCGGCAATCTTAGTAGTATACTACTCTTGCTAGCGCAGGGGTGTACGCGTAGTTGCCCTTATCGCCAGCCCAGGCCAAAAGGGAGCGCCATCAGAGGAATAAAAACAGTAATCAGGCGGTGAAAAAGGCGCATCACCTCGCATGCAGATCTAGTGCTCTGTCAAGCAACTTATTAGGCGATTTGTTAAATGTTGTCTGTTAAACTGCCGCTGCCGCACCGAGCCCCGTGAACATAGAAACAGGCAGGGTCGCAAATCCCCCAGTTGTAATTTAATCGGCCAGCAGGCCCACGTTGGCAAATACCCTGTCAAAACGGGAGAGGGCGTCGTCGATCATCTCCGCGGTATAGGCGGCGCTGGTGTAGAGGCGGCTGCCTGCCAGGGTGACCAGCCCTTCGGCCATGTAGGCGGCGCCCATATGCTCCATCTCCTTTTTGCGGGCGGAGGTCTCCCGCAGTATCCGCGGAATCTGCCACGGCTTGCTCCAGTCGATGGCAAAGTGCATCGTCCCCACGGTTTCCAGGTGCACGATGGAGCCCTGGTTAAAGGCTACAAAGGGCAGGTCGTATTTTTTAATCAACTTTTTCAGCCCTTCGGTGAGGCGGTCGCCCATCTGCCCGGCAATCTGCACAGCGTTGGTGCGCTCTATTTCGCACAGGGTATAGTACCCGGCGACACAGCTTAAGGGTGTAGCGGCCATGGTCCCGCCGACCAGGGCTTTTTTATGCTTTCCGCCGCCCGCAATGCCGGCGGAGAGGTATTCCATGTATTCTTTTTTGCCCCCCAGCCCCCCGGCGCCGGGATAGCCGCCGGCGATCACTTTGCCGAACACGGTCAGGTCAGGGGAGACACCGAAATAGCCCTGGGCCCCGGAGAGGCCGATCCGGAAGGCGGTTACCACCTCGTCGAAGATAAGCAGGGCGCCGTATTTGCGGCACAGCGCTTCGACTCCCTTGTTAAAATCATAATCCAGCGGCCGGGTGCCGCTCTCAGGACCCACCGGTTCGATCAGCACGGCTGCAGTGCCGCCGCGGAGCCGGTTTAACTTGAGCTTTCTTTCCAGGTCGTTCAGATCATTGGGGAAAAACTCCTGCGTGTGCTTGAAGATATAGCGGGGCACGCCGTGGGCCTGGGTCCACTTCGAGCCGGGGATGCGGATGCCGTAGGCCAGCTGGTCGCTCCAGCCGTGATAGGCGCCGCCCATCTTGATAATATTCTTCTTGCCGGTGGCCAGCCGGGCGACCCGGATCGCCGCCATGGCGCTTTCCGTACCGGAGCCGAGCATGCGGAACATCTCTACGGAAGGAATCAGCTCCGCGATCTTTTGGGCCAGCTTGTATTCGTATTCATGAAACAGGCCGGTGGAGGGGCCGCATTCGTTAAGCAGGGCGATCACTTTTTCCCGGACAGCGGGGGGATTTGAGCCGAGGACCGTGGGACCGCCGGCCTGGAGAAAGTCATAATAGCGGTTGCCGTCCAGGTCATAGAGGTAAGCCCCTTCGGCCTTGGTAAAGACCAGGGGGAAGGGGTAGTTAAAGGCCAGGTTGTGCTGCACGCCTCCGGGGATGCGTTTCACGGCCTGGTCAATCATTTCTTTGGATTTGACACATTTTTTGGCGTAATATTCCTCTTCGTAGCGCCGCAGTGCTTCCGGCTTGATGCTGTAAATGGGTTTGCGGATCAGCTGATCGAGCTGCGCGGTTATGGCGGCGGCATCAGGATACTTGGATATGGCGTATGGATGGCTCACTGCGCTCCCTCCTGAACGTGGTAATGACAGCGGAGAAACGTTATCACAGTAAAATTACCTTAAATCAGTTGTTTTGTCAAATAAGTTTAATATTTTTTCAATTTATAGAATGTGCTAAAATAAATGCGTGTGCTACAGAAGTTGCAAGAAGGAGGCCGGGTTCAATGGGTAAAACGGTAAAGGTGATTACTTACGACGTGGGGACCACGGGCATAAAAACCTGCCTGTTCGAAATTGGCGGCACGATTAAGCTGATCGATGCAGAGATGGGTGGCTATGGGCTTTACATACTGGAAGGCGGGGGAGCCGAGCAGGATCCCGCGGAATGGTGGTCTGCCATGTGCGCCACCACGCGCCGCCTTCTTCAGAAAACGGGGGTGGACCCGGGAGAAATCGCCGGCATCTCTTTTTGCTCACAGATGCAGGGCCTGGTTCTGGTGGATGAAAATGGCAGCCCGGTGCGGCGGGCCATGAGCTACATGGATCAGCGCGCCCGCCGGGAGCTTCAGGAAGGGATGGGACACGGTCTCCGCATTGCCGGCGTAAATATATTTAAATTGTGGAAATCGATCAGGGAGACCGGGGCGGTGGCGGCAAGCGTCAAAGATCCGGTCTGGAAATACAAATGGGTGGAAAAAAATGAACCGGAGCTGTTCCGGCGGGTTTATAAATGGCTTGATGTTAAAGAGTTTTTAATCTGCCGCTGCACCGGCAACTTTGTTATGACCGAAGATTCCGCCTTTGCCTCGCTGCTCTACAACATCCGCCCGGGCAAGCGAGGATGGAGCCGCGCTGTCTGTAAAATGCTCGGGGTTAACATGGCCCACCTTCCTGAAATAAAAAAGTCCACGGACATTGTAGGGGAAATTACAGAGGCTGCGGCCGCGGAACTGGGGCTTAGCGCGGGAACGCCCGTTTTTGGCGGCGGCGGCGACGCTTCCCTCATCGGGGTGGGAGCGGGGGCGGTGGCCCCGGGAGACACCCATATCTATACGGGCACTTCGGGCTGGGTCTCTACGGTGGTGGATAAACCTGTTCTCGACGCCGGCGCCATGATTGCCGCCATTGTGGGGGCGCAGCCGGGGCTGTATAATTATTTTGCCGAGCTGGAGACGGCGGGCAAGTGCCTGGAATGGGTCAAGGATCACCTGGCCCTGGATGAAATCGGCGTTTACCTGCAGAAAACAGCGGTCCACGAGGCTAAAGAATCGGCCTATATCAGCCTCTATGATTACCTGACCGAGGTGGCGAAACAGGCGCCCGCGGGCAGCGGCGGCGTCATCTTCACGCCGTGGCTGCACGGCAACCGCTGCCCCTTTGAGGATCCCAATGCCCGCGGCATGTTTTTCAACATCAGCCTCGATACCGGAAAGACTGAATTGATTCGCGCCGTGCTCGAGGGGGTTTGCTACCACCTGCGCTGGATGCTGGAAGCGCAGGAGAGGAAGGTGCAGACTTCTCAAACCATTCGCTTCGTCGGCGGCGGCGCTCTCTCGCCTGTGACCTGCCAGATCCTGGCCGATGTGACCGGTCGACAGGTCGAAACCGTGGACAGCCCGCAAAATGTGGGCGCGGTGGGGGCTGCGGTGGCCCTGGCGGTGGGGCTGGGCGCCATCGACAGCTTTGCCGGGGCGAAACAGCTGATCCCGGTAACTGAAACCTATGCCCCTGATCCCCATAACAGGGCTGTTTACGACCGCAACTTTGCGGTGTTTAAGAATCTATATCGCTGCAACAGGAAGAACTTTTCCTCCCTCAACAACCACGTGAACTAACGTCTTTTGCAATCAGGAAAATGGATCTTACCCCCCCTGGCAAAAAGGGGGGGTAAGGGTTGTTTCCGGTTTTCACACCACTGTCACCATCTTTTGAGTTGCCTCTTTTGTTCAGAAAATGTTTAGAGAGCTGCGTTGCAGTAACCCCGGGAAGGCAAGGGTTGACTTCACTTATGCCGTGGAGTGAAGTGAGATTTGAAATAACTTCAATGCATGTCGAAGGGTGGTTGTCATGAAAAGAAAACGCATAATCATACTGGTGGCGGTGGCGGTTGCCGTGATCGTCACCGGCCTGGCAGTCGTTAAATCAATCGTTGCCGGGCTCGAGCGGCAGTTTGCCGGGATTACTGTTTCTGAAGTAAAGTTGGCCGGTCTAGCGGACGGGGTCTATAGCGGGAGCAGCGCTGTATTTCCCATCTCTGCCGAAGTTAAGGTAACCGTAAAAGATCACGCCATTACCTCGATCGAACTGGCCAGCCATAATCACGGCCGGGGTGCAGCGGCCGAAGTGATTCCGGACCGGGTGGTAGAAGCACAGACGCTGCAGGTAGACGTGATTTCCGGTGCCACCTACAGCAGCAAAGTTATCCTGAAAGCTATTGAAAATGCGTTAACCGGCGCAGAATAACGGCGGGTGGATTATGCGGTTCTAGTCGGTTAACCGGTTGAGCTTAGACCCGGGCGGGGCGGCTCAGATGGGGCAATTCTTTTGCTTCTTGAGGCTGGCTTTGTCCCTTTTCCTGGCCCCACTGGAGATTGCTCCGTTTCCGCCCGCAGCCGCATTGATCTACGGGAAAATCCGTGCCGACCTGGAGAGGGCAGGCCGGGTCATTGGTGCTTATGATCTGCTCGTTGCCGCCCATGCCCTGGCCCAGGGGTTGATCCTGGTCACGAACAATACCAGGGAGTGTGACCGCATTAAAAATCTTTCCCTGGAAAATTGGGCCACCGGGTAACGCGGACATCCAGGGGGACGGGTATCAAGGAGGGGTGTCCAGAGGGACGGGGTTGTTGGCCGGGTTGACTGCGGTTCAATGGCGCCAGCTGCCTCGTCCCCCGGTCTCGTTGCATCCTTGCTTATTCGATAATTACCGCGGTACCCGAAGCGGTAACCATGAGCATGCTGCCGCCCTGGCCCAGGACCTCGTAATCGACATCCACACCGACCACCGCGTTGGCGCCAAGTTTGGCGGCCCGCTCTTCCATCTCTTTGAGCGCCGCTTCCCGGGCTTCGATTAGCTCACCCTCGTAGGAGCCCGCGCGTCCGCCAAAAAAGTTGGCCAGCCCGGCTGAAATATCTTTTAAAAAATTAACTCCCGAGATCACTTCACCGAAGACGATACCCTTGTACTCCACTATTTTCTTGCCTTCTACGCCGGGTGTTGTGGTAACAATCATTTGCTGCACCTCCAGGCAGTTATTGGCTTCAGGAGAATATTCTCCTTTTAAAATAGCTGATCCTGCATTTTACCCTGCCGGTTTGATCTGTTTGCCTCGCCAGAATATCCAATCCAGGGTTGAGCCGCCCCATGCCAATTGAAGAATGCCGGGAAAAACCCCGCAATAAAGCCGGGAAAAGGACGAGCAAGGCATGTTAGATGCTGTGTCCATCTGTCCTGAAAAGAATATTCTATTTATATACCTTGATCTATCACTTTACTAAAGGTGGTTAGTTTATTGTGTCTAAAAGTTCACGCTGCAGATTTGCAAGGCCGATTGCATTTGGCTGCTCAACCAGCAAGCCGGGCTGTTTCCATTTCCCCCCTTCGCCGTTAAAGAAGGCTGATCCCGGATGTGCCAACCTGGTGCAAAATCCCAGTTTTGAAGCCGGTTTGGCGGGTTGGTCGGCAACCAATGTCACTATTACTGACAGCAATCTTTTTGAAGGAACGCAGGAGGCCACTCTGGGCCCGAATGTGGCCAGCATCTTTCAGGACATTCCTCTGAGCGGATGTTGTGATCCCTTGTTTTTAAGCTTTAACGTCTTTGCGGTTTTAGACAATATTAACAGCGGCAGCCTGGTCGTAGAAATATTATGGCTAAACAGTGATCGCGAAACAATCGCCACGGGCCTGAGGTTGTTCATTCCGGAGGGCAGGATCAACAACTCATCCCGGATAACCTACTTTGCCGTGACCGACAGGCCGCCTTCCGGCACGACATGGGCCCGCTTGCAATTTAGCAAGGGGGCAGGCGCGCTGCCCGATCCCGTCAAGCTGGACCAGATTATCCTGGCCCGGGCCAGCACCTCGAACCTGGTGCAAAACCCCGGGTTTGAACTGGGCCTGACCTCCTGGACCGCCACAACTTTTGTTCCCGATTTTGACAGGCCCTATGAAGGAGCCGCCCAGGTGCATGCCACAGACGATGGGAACTTGTATCAAGACATACCCATCAATAATTTGCCGGCCCATACTCCTTTGCTGTTAAGCTTCGCTGCCTCCGGCGGCCTCACCTCCCTGTCGGTGCAGGTGCTGTGGTTAAACCAGGCCGGCAGCCAGATCGGGCCGCCCGGAATAGACCTTTTCATTCCCGGTGATACTTTTGTGGCTCAAAACAACAATTATTTGACATACCTTGATTTCACGGAGCCGGCCCCTGCCGGAGCGGTTGCCGCCCGGGTCCTCTTTACCGATACGATCGAGAAGCAGACCGATATTTTTCTTGATCAGGTCATCCTAACCGGAGCCAAATCGGCAAACCTGGTTCAAAACCCCAGTTTTGAAAACGGTTTGACCGGCTGGACCGCTGTTAATACTACGGCCCTGTTCTCGGACCAGGCCTACGAGGGAAACGCTGTCGCCAGGGTAGATACCACCGGCGGCCTGATCTTCCAGGATGTATTGCTTCCTTCCGCCGCCGGCCACTGCTTCCTCTTCAACTTTGGGCTTCGCTCCAGTTCCATTGGCGTGGATTTGTCGGGAAATACCCTGGCCGCGGTTCACTGGCTTGACAGCGCCGGCAGGGAGATCGGCACCGGGCTGAGCGTGGTGGTTCCTAGCACTTCATTGCGGGCACAGTGGCTGGTTTATACCGGCATCACTGAACCGGCTCCCCCGGGTGCGGCGGCGGCAAGGGTAAAATTTACCCGGTCACCGGGAAGTCCCCAAGTATTCGTAGAGATAGATAAAGTTGTCCTGGGCCGTTTAAGCTGACAGGGGTGACAGGGGGACGGAGTTGTTGGCTGCTAAAGCACCGGCTGCGCAAAAGTGCCGGGTACCCCGTCCCCCCGGTCCATTTGCTAGGCAAGGCGCGCCCGGGCATCCAGGGCCAGGGCTCCGCTTCCGGCCGGAAAGACCCGCACCGGGTTGATGTCCAGCTCTTGGATTTGGGGAAAATCGGCCAGCAGGTGAGAGACGCGCACAACCAGGTCGATGAAGGCATCAACATCGCCCGGCGCCTGCCCGCGTAAACCCTTTAGCAGCTCGTACGCTTTTAAACGCTCCAGCCGCTTGCGGATGCTATGGGCATCCGCGGGGCAGAGGGCGTTGGCCACGTCCCGGAACAGCTCAATGTAGATGCCGCCCAGGCCAAAAAAGACCACCGGCCCGAAGGAAGGGTCGTACTTGCCGCCTACAAAAAGATCGTAGCCATCCGGCGCCATCTGCTGGAGGCGAATCCCCGCGAAGCGGGCCTCCTTTTTGTAGCGCAGCAGGTTGCCGCGGATGCGGTCGAATGCCTCCTCCACCTGGGCGGGCTGCTCCACCCCCACGATGACTCCGCCTGCGTCTGATTTATGCAGGGCGTCGGGAGAAACTACTTTCATGACCACCGGGAAACCCAGTTCCTCGGCATGGCGGACGGCCTCTTCCCTGGTGGCGGCTACCCTGGAAGCGACAACGGGGATGCCGTAGGCTGACAGCAGGTCGAGCACCTCATCACCGTAATCGCCCTGCCTGCCTTCAAGCCACTGCGCGGCGACATCGCTGCTGCAGTCGTCCGGCCGGGGTGCTTCTGCCTGGTTTTCTCTTTCTCTTTTGTGCTCGTAGTATTTCATCTGCACGGACAGGGCGTTTACCAACTCTTCGGGGCTGTTGAAGATGGGAAATTTCACAGAGCGCTTGCTCTGCTGGATCATCCGCGTCGGCCCGAAGAGGCAGACTCCCAGGGGTTTTCCCGCGGAGAGAATCGAGCCCCAGGCCTCCTTGGAGAGGTCGGATAAGAACATGCGGTGAAAAACATTGTCTCCCTGGGGCATTTGGGGACGCTGGCTCAGGTAAATGCTTCCGTCTACCCGATCCGAGTGCATTACTGAAAACAGAACGTGGGCGGTCAGCTGAGGATCATAAATGTCGCCCATATCCAGGGGGTTGGAAAAGCGAATGACGCCGGCGTTGCTGAACTGCTTCAGGCTGTCGTAGAACTCTTGCCCCATGTCGGCAAACTCAAAACCAGCCTTTTCGCACAGATCCGCCGCCATGACGGAGAAGCCTCCGGCCGGGCTCATGACCATGATCCGCCGGCCTTTCATCGGCGGCAGGTGGAAAGCCTTGGTTACCTCGATGAAGTCCAGGAAATTATGGATGCGAATGATTCCCGCTTCCTCGAAGGCCGAGTCGATTATGTCTTCATCGCTGCTCACTGCGGCGGTATGGCTCATGGCCGCCTTTTTCCCCGCCGGGGTGGTATTTGCCTTGTAGACCACCACCGGTTTGTCAATTTTTTTAGCCGTTTCAATGAACAGGCGGCCCCGCTCCATGCTTTCCAGGTAGACGCAGATTACTTTGGTCAGGGGGTCCTGCCCAAAGTATTCAAGAAAATCCACTTCATCCAGATCGAGCTTGTTGCCGATGCTGGCAAACTTGGCCAGGCCGATATTTTCATCCTGCAGGAAGTTGAGCATGCACAGGGCTACCCCGCCGCTTTGGGAAATAATGGACATCCCGCCGCTGGGGGCGCGGTGCAGCGCCACAAAGGGCAGGCAGAGGCCGTTGTCGGTGTTGGCCACGGTAACACAGTTTGGCCCCACAAAGCGGATGCCGTACTGGCGCGCCAGCCGCAGCGTCTCTTCAGCCAGGCTATGCCCTTCTGCGCTAAATTCGCTAAATCCTCCCGATGGAATGGCCATGCGCTTAATACCGAGGCGGCCGCAGCGCTCCACCATTTCCGGAACAAACCTGGCCGGAATCATGCAGTAAGCCAGGTCCGGCACTTCGGGCAGCTCTTCCAGGCTTTTGAACATGCGGATGCCGTCCACGTGCACATCGTCGCTCCGGGGATTAACGCCAAAGATGCGTCCCCGGTAGCCCCAGCGCAGCAGGTTTTCCAGGGTCAGGCGGGGGATATTGGTCGGCTTGGAGGATAAACCGATGATCACGATGGATTCCGGGTAGAATAATTTATGCATATTATGATGCCTCCTCTATTGTCTGTTATTTTGCCCTGCTTAAGGCGGATGCAGCTTTCTTTATTCTTCCCTTTAACAGGACATTCCTGCCTGATTTCGACATGGCTGCCTCTTTGCTCCCGAATATGGCAAGATCAGGCTGTCAGCAAAAATAGCCGCAGGCAGCGATACGCCGCCTGCAGCGACTATATTTCCTTGCATGCAATAGAGGCATTCTCATTGGCAAACAGTTTTTGTTAGATTACCCCTGGGCTGAAATGGCCGTGGCGGTTTCCCCCAGTCCTATGATGCAAGAGCAGGGAGAGCAAGCGGAACGGTGATGCCGCGGGGGGTCGAAGCATGCCGCCCGTCTTTTGACGCCGTTGGATTATCGATTTATAATTAAGGCAGCCCTTTTTATAAAGCAGTTTTAAATTCAGGCTTTTTTTAAAAAAAGTCTTACTTTTTTAGGAAGGTGAAAAAATGTTTCTGCTGGTTTTGGTCTTAAACAAAACCGAACTATTGGAACAGGTTCTCCAGAGCCTGGTCCAGGCCGGTGTGCCCGGGGCAACGATCTTTGACTCTACGGGCATGGGGCGGGCCCTGGAGCAGTCAACCCATGATTCAATCCTGGCCGGTATCCGTACCATTTTTGAGCACACCCGTCCCCAAAATAAAACAATTATCTCCGTGGTTAATTCACCGGAGCAGAAAGACAGCGCCATCCGGGGCATACAAAATGTAATCGGTGATATGTCCAAGCCTGGCGTGGGCATCCTCTTTACCATTCCCCTGGCCGATGTTGTCGGTTTAAATGGCAATCAATAATGCATTAGAAATACAATTAATGGCATTTGTCATGGCAAGAAGCGCTGCGGCGTGGCCATTTTAACAACAGTATCCAGTATTTTTGGAGCAATTTTTATTCTCCCAAGGCGCCCCTATTTTGAGGGGCACGGGGGCTTGTTCGAAAAAAGAAGGCAAGCCGGAATTATTTCACCTGCGGCATGTCATGGGAAAAGGAAAACAGCTTTTGGGTTTCCTGGAGTTTACTACATTTAAAAAGAGGTTGAAGTGCAGTTATGAATGTCTATACGAAAACAATAGTCCTGGCTGTAATTATCTTGTTTGGCTATCTCATGGGGCGCATTTTTCGTCGGCTAAAAATGCCCATGGTGGTCGGCTACCTGGTGGCCGGAATGCTGCTGGGCCCCTCCGTATCCGGTGTGGTGCCCCTGGAGCTGAACGAAGCCCTGGAATTAATCAAGATCCTGGGCCTGGGCATGATTGCTATCCTTATCGGCGGCGAACTGGAGCTTAAGAAAATCAGGCACCTGGGCAAAGCTATTGTCGGTATAACGGTGGTTCAAGTTCTGGGAGCGTCGCTGGTTGTTTTCCTGGCAGCCTATTTCATTCTGCAGCTGCCCCTGACCATATCATTGCTTCTCGGTGCGCTGGCCACGGCCACGGCGCCGGCGTCGCCGGTGGCGGTTGTCCGGGAATACGGCGCCCGCGGCCCCTTTACCAGCACGCTGCTGGGCGTGGTGGCCCTGGATGACGCGATCTGTATTATTTTTTTCGGCATCGTTTCGGCGGTGGTGGCGCTCCTTTTAGAAGGGGCGTCTATCGGCCTGGGCAGCATTCTCTTTTCCCTGCTGGAAGTAGCTGAATCGGCCCTGCTCGGTGTGGCCACCGGTATTGTTCTGACCCTGGTTCTACCGCACCTGCTTAACCGCAGGCATAAAGTTGTTGTATTGATCGGCATTATTCTTTTAAACAGCGGTCTGGCCTATACTTTTAACCTTTCACCCCTGATGGTGAATATGGTATGCGGCTTCCTGGTGGCCAATCTCTACCGCAAGCCGGAGGAGCTGAATTTTCTTGAAGATATAGAAATGCCCATCATCTTGATCTTTTTCACCCTGGCCGGGGCAAGCATGCAGTTTGATGTTTTGCTTCAGAACTGGCCCCTGGCCGCGGTTTATATTATTGCCCGGGGTGTGGGCAAGGTTGGCGGCGCTTTCCTGGGTGCCTATATCTCCGGGGCGGATAAAGTGGTCCAAAAATATCTCGGTTTTGCCATGTTCTCCAAGGCCGGCCTGACCATCGGCCTGCTCTTGCTGGTGCAGGATCGCTTTCCCCAGCTGGCCGGTACTATTGTGGCCATCGAACTGGCCGCGGTGTCGGTGTGCGAACTGATCGGTCCGCTGGGCACCCGCTATGCGCTCATTTCTTCCGGAGAAACGACGGTTAAACCGAAAAAAACCTCCCCCGCTTCCTAAAGCCGCCTGTTCCGGCGCTGCAATCGCGGGAGCAGCCTTTCAGTTAACGCTTCAGCAGAAAGCCATGTTACGATTTATTAATTGACCGAGGGAGGGTTAGCAGTGATCGAGGCAAAAGAGAAACAAGCCGGCCTGGCCGGGCTCCTGTCCGGCATCCTGGCCTATACCATCTGGGGGCTGCTGCCGCTTTACTGGAAGCTCCTGGACCACATTCCGGCGGTGGAAATACTGGCACACCGCATTTTTTGGTCATTCGTTTTTACGGCCATTGTTTTGCTGGCCACCGGGGGATGGGGCAGATTGGTCGGGGTGCTGAGGGAGCGGAAGAAGCTTGTTTTCGTATTTTTGTGCGGCTTTATCATTAGCTTGAACTGGGGCACCTATATCTACGCCGTCAATTCGAACCATGTGATCGAGGCCAGCATGGGCTACTATATCAATCCACTGGTGGTGGTGCTTTTAAGCATCACCATACTGAAAGAGAGCCTCGGCCGCTGGCAGGCCATCGCCATCATTCTGGCCGCTATAGGGGTTCTCATTATCACCTGGCAATACGGAAGGGTGCCCTGGATCGCCCTGCTCCTGGCCTCAAGCTTTGCCCTCTATGGATTAATCAAAAAAATGGTCAATGCAGACCCGGTAACCGGCCTGGTCCTGGAGACTTTTATTGTTATGCCCGCGGCCTTGGCTTATATTGCCGGCCTGGAAATGAAGGGAGTTGGGGCCATGGGCACGAATTCCCCCTGGCTGGTGGCTCTCCTGGCCTGCTCCGGCATTTTTACCTCGGTGCCGCTGCTGCTGTACGCCCGGGGAGTGCGGCTGATCAAATTTTCGATGATGGGTTTTCTGCAGTATATTACCCCCACCATAAACCTGGTTCTCGGTGTTTTTGTGTTTAAAGAGCATTTCTCAGCCGCTCACCTGGCCAGCTTTTGTTTTATCTGGGTCGCTTTGATTATTTTTACCCTGGCCAATGTGGGCCTCTTAAAAGAACAGGGCCCCAAGCAGGAGGATGCGCCCAACGCCTCCGGAAGCGTCTAAACTTCCGGACAACCATGTATCGTGGTTGCGGCAGTTCCCTCTCCCCCGGAGAGGGTTAGGGAGAGGGGGCTTCTTCATTCTGGCTTCCGGGTTCTGGATTCTGGATTATCTTAAACCCGTCTAAAGCCTGCTTTCCTAATCTCTCCTGT
>JAKOVL010000096.1 GCA_029782095.1 Bacillota bacterium
TCCCCCGAGCATCTCCACCATTTCGATGAAGCCGTGAATATTTAGATCGATATAAAACTGGGGCTTAAGGCCGGTAATAGCTGCAGCGGCGCGAACCAGGTCTTCGTACGTGCCGCCATGCTCCATTATTGCTGCTGCGGGGATGGCCAGCCCGTTGAAATCATACTCTATGGCCGGGTCCACTGCGGTAAGGATTGAATGGCTGCCGTGATGCAAGGTGACGATCATTAAAAAATCTACTGTTTTGCAGTCCCAGGTCCGCCCCAGCAACAGGAAATGAATACTGTCCGGGTCTGAGCCGGAAATAAATATTTCCGGTTCGCTTCCGGGTAACGGCTCCATTGGCCTGGATTTATTGCTTGCCGGTTTTGTTGGTAAGATCTGCGGGGGCGGTGCCTCCGGCTCCGGCCGGTCGTTTCCGTTCCGGTAGGGCAGAGTCATCCGTTCTGATAATTGCTCTGGTTCGTTTTGGAGTTGCTCAAACTCCAAAGCTTCGTTCCGCGGGGTTGGGCGAAACGGCGGAAGATCCTGCTGGAAAGCCTGGGCTACCCAACTGAGCATAAACATAAATAAAACCAGTGTTACCAGGGTTGAAAAACGCTGCACGGGGGCACCTCTTTTAAGATTAATGGATCAGTTTTAGTTTGTCTCCGTATGCGGCAGTCATGCACTTTCACGGAAAAAAGATGCCCCGCCCTGCCGGGCAGGCCTGTTTCGATTATGTTATAATGTGGCCAGTAGTATATGGCGGAAATATGTTGTTGGGCTGATGAGGAGCTTGTTCTTTTTGGACTGTAAGAATTTTAAGCAGGAAAAGGGGGAGCCTCCATGGTTAAGAAGCGGGTGATCGTGTTGCTGGCGCTGCTGCCCCTGGTGGCGCTCTACGGTGCTTCCTGCAGCGGTGAACCCGAGGTCGGCCCTCCGCTGGAGGGTGAAATCACCGATCTCGCCGAAGAATTTATTGACAACCTGGTCGATGAAGATTACAGCAGCGCTGCCGCTTTCTTTAACGCCCAGATGAAAAAAGCCATGCCGGAACGAAAGCTGAAGCAAGCCTGGGAACAGCTGTTGCAGCAGGCGGGCCCATACAAGGGCGAGCTGGAGAAGCGGGTTGAACAAGGTGATGACTATGCAGCGGTGAATGTGATCACCGAGTTCGCCGAAATGCAGCTTAATATCCGGGTAGTCTTTGATGGCGACAACCGCGTTGCCGGCCTGTGGTTCCAGCCGGCGGAATAGCTTTAACTGTCGCCTGAAACTTAACAACCTTTCCCGCATTGGCCAGGAGAAAGGTTGTTTTTTGATTGGATGAAGTTTTAGCTACGGCCTGTAGCGATTTAACAGCAGCAGCAGAAACAGCACGAATGCGGTCAGGATAAAGACAATGTTCAGGATCTGCTTCAGCACCGGATAAGGCGTATCCCGCAGCACCAGCAGGTTCAGGACGAAGTAAACAAACACCACCACGGTCATGATCCGAATAATTTTGCGATAACCGATCACCTTTATTTCTCCTTTTTAACGAATTGCTCCGCTTGCAGGCCGGCCTGCGCGATGATCTCCCGGGGGTAGCCGAGGTAGGCCAGCAGCCTGATCGCGTTGCGGGTAGCGGCAAGCCCATCCTTGAGCTTGTAGTCAAAGTGCAAGCCATCGGGTCCGACCTGATCGGTAAAGTGGCAGCAGCGATATAATCCTTGCAGCTTTTCAGCCAGGTCCAGGTCGTGGGTGGCCACGATGACCAGGGCGTTTTGGCTGGCCAGGTAGTTTAATATTGCTTCCGATGCGGCCAGCCGTTCGATGTAGTTTGTGCCCGAGAGGAGCTCGTCAATGATACAGAGGGCAGGTGCATCCGTTCTAGCTGCGGCTGTGTTGATCAGCTTCAGCAGCCTTTCCGCCTCCCGGAAATAGAAACTTTTTCCTTCCATAAGGCTGTCTTCACGGCTGATTGAAGTGGCTACCCGGAAAAAGCCTCCCCGGTAGGACGACGCCGGGCAGGTATAGATGGTCTGGGCCAGCAGGGCGGTTAACCCCAAGGTTCTGAGGAAGGTCGATTTGCCGGACATGTTGGAGCCCGTGATCAGGACACCCTGCCGGTCCATGGTGATGGAATTGGCCACGGCGTCCTTCAGCAGGGGATGGCGCATCTCCGTCGCCGCGATGAAAGGAGTATTTCCGGCAGACAGGTCCGGCTCGGCATAACCGGGCAGGCTTTCTCTGAATGAGGCTGCCGCCTGCAGGGCGTCCAGCTCGCCGATAATCAGGTAAATCTGCCGCAGGAAGTCTATCTGCCTGCGGATTGCCCCGAGGGCGCTGTAAAAACCCCGCACTTCCAGCAGAAAAAAATACTTGAAATAATCGTAGA
>JAKOVL010000101.1 GCA_029782095.1 Bacillota bacterium
TTATCGGAGCAAACTTTTATGGAAAAGGTGTCTGCCTGCCACCAGAAAGATCTGGAAGCCTGGTTGAGGGCCACTATGCCGGCCTTATATGGGCCCTTCGCCGGCAGGCCTTGGATCAAATATGTGCTTAAAGAAATCGCCTCAGTGCAATGGCCGGCTTAAAAAATGCGGGAGTTTCACCTACTAAGTCTTGACACAGTCCAAATGGTTTCCTTGTGCACATCCAGCCCCACATATGTGGTATAATTCATTGTACTGGCCTCCTTTGCCTGTAGCTCTTTAATGGTTGTTACAGTACCATTATAACCTACGGCTTGCAAAGCGGGGCCAGCACTACCATTATGTCTACCGTTTATATCCATATACTCTTACTTCTTTGCAGTTATTCCGGGTCGCCAAGAATACTTCCGGGTTCCGAATCTTTTCTCCAGTATCCTGGATGCTGTTTTCTTCCCCCTTCCTCCAGCATCCCCTTGATCCCTTTCCAGACCAGGTCGCGGCCTTTGCCGTTGACAGCGGAAAAGGGGAAGAGGGCGTCTGTTTCGGCCAGGTTCAGTTCGCTCCGCAGCTGTTTGAGGCGGTTTAGCATGGCCCCCCGGGAGAGCTTGTCTGTTTTGGTGGCCACGGTTATGGTCGGAAGTTGATGGTAGCGCAGCCAATCGGCCATCTGCAGGTCTTCCGCGCTGGGCTTGTGGCGGCAGTCCACCAGGTGGATACAGCCGCAAAGGGTGGCCCGGCCGCCCAGGTATTCTTCGATCAGGGGCCCCCAGCTGTCGCGCGTGCCTTTGGACACTTTGGCATAGCCGTAGCCGGGCAGGTCAACGAAGTAGAATGAGTGATCGATTAAGTAGAAAAAAAGACCCCGCGTCTTCCCCGGAGTAGAACTGGTGCGGGCCAGGTTTTTCCGACCCAGCAGTTTATTAATTAAAGACGACTTGCCCACATTGGAGCGGCCGAGAAAAGCAATTTCCGGCAGCCTTTCGGCAGGAAAGTCTTTTGGTGAAAAAACAACGGCAGCAAGCTCCGCCTCGCGAATGCGCATAATTTCACTCCCTACCCGGAAAATACGTAGTCAAAGCCAATTTGATTCCCGAATAAAAAAAGGTCCACCGCTTCACCCCCACCCCGACCCTCCCCCATCAAGGGGGAGGGAGTGTCTGTGCACCCACGTCGGGTGAAGAAGCCCGGCTTTTCTACTGTCTACTGACTACTGCTTTTCTCCTGTTTCCTGTATACTGTCTCCTACCAGCAATCCCCCCCTGACTCTCCCCCGCCAGGAGGGAAGGAACTGCCCGGGCAGGGCAAAACTTTTAGTGCCTCAGCCGGGAATCCTGCGCAGCGCCGCTCTCTTCCTGCTTGAGCAGCACCGCGGGAACAGGCTCTGCCTCAGGTTTTGTCTGCTCCACCTTGACCAGGGCCAGCTCCAGCACTTCATCCATATGCTCCACCAGCTTTACTTCAACCTTGCGGCGTACATTTTCCGGGATATCCGACAGGTCGCGGCGGTTTTCCAGGGGCATGAGCATATGGCGAATTCCGGCGCGATGTGCGGCCAGCATCTTTTCTTTAATGCCGCCCACAGGCAGCACCCTGCCGCGCAGGGTGATTTCTCCGGTCAGGGTGACATCGCGGCGCACCGGTGTTTTGGTCAGGGCCGAAGCCAGGGCTGTGGCCATGGCAATGCCGGCAGAGGGGCCGTCTTTAGGGATAGCACCTTCCGGAACGTGAATATGAATATCATACCGCTCATGAAAGTTTTCCGGCAGCCCTAACTGATCCGCCCGGGAGCGGACATAGCTTAAAGCAGCCTGGGCCGATTCCTGCATGACCTCGCCCAGTTTGCCGGTCAAGATAACCTTGCCCTTGCCTTTAAGCAGCGTTACTTCTATGGTCAACAGATCGCCGCCCGCCTCGGTCCAGGCAAGACCTGTGGCCACCCCGACCTGGTCTTCTTTCTCTGCGGTGCCATAGCGGTAGCGGGGCACCCCCAGGTACTTGTGCAGGTTTTGCCGGGAAATACGAATTTTTTTCTGGCGGTCTTTCACCACCTCGCGGGCAGTCTTGCGGCAGATGGCGGCAATGCTGCGCTCAAGGTTGCGCACTCCCGCCTCCCGGGTATATTCGCGGATAATGCGGCGTATTGTCCCTTCGGATATTTCGAGATTATCCGCGGTGAGCCCGTGTTCTTTGATCTGTTTGGGTATAAGGTGCCGTTTGGCGATCTCGACCTTCTCTTCTTCGGTGTACCCGGCCAGGTGAATGGTTTCCATCCGGTCCAGTAGCGGCTGGGGAATGGCAAAGGCGTTATTGGCCGTGGTAATAAACATGACCTGGGAAAGATCGAAAGGCACTTCAATGTAATGGTCGCTGAAGGCGCTGTTTTGTTCCGGGTCGAGCACTTCCAGCAGGGCAGAGGAAGGATCACCGCGAAAATCAGTGGACATTTTATCAATTTCGTCCATGAGAAAGACCGGGTTTTTCGATTTGGCCTGGCGCATGCCCTGGATGATCCGGCCGGGCAGAGCGCCGACATAAGTGCGGCGGTGGCCGCGGATTTCGGCCTCATCGCGCACGCCGCCCAGGGAGATGCGCACAAAATTGCGTTCCAGGGCGCGGGCCACAGAGCGGGCCAGGGAAGTCTTGCCCACGCCGGGCGGGCCGATGAGGCAGAGGATAGGGCCTTTTAATTTTTCCGCCAGCTGGCGTACCGCCAGGTACTCGATGATCCGTTCCTTTACCTTTTTCAGTCCATAATGATCTTCGTCCAGAATCTGTTCAGCCCGATCCAGGTCGAGGCGGTCTGTGGTGGTCACGGACCAGGGCAGTTCCAGAAGCCAGTCCAGATAAGTGCGAATAACTATGCCTTCGGCGGCGGCCGGTGGCATCTTCTCCAGGCGCTCCACCTCTTTAAGGGCCTTTTCTTCCACCTCTTCGGGGAGGCTGGCTTTTTTTATCTTCTCCCGGTATTCTTCTGCTTCTGCGGCCCGCTCATCTTTATCACCCAGCTCTTTCTGGATTGCTTTCATCTGCTCCCGCAGGTAATACTCTTTCTGAGTCGTCTCCATCTGCTTGCGAACCCGCAGATTGATTTTGCGCTCGATTTCCAGGATCTCCATTTCCCGTCCCAGGAAAACACTGAGCTTTTCCAGCCGCACCTTTGCTACTACGGCCTCCAGAAGCTCCTGCTTCTGGTTGATCTTTAAGGTCAGGTGAGAGGCAATCACATCCGCCAGCCGCCCCGGCTCTTCAATCTCGGAAACTGTGACCAGGGTTTCCGGCTGGATGCGGCGGCTGACCTTAATATATTGTTCAAACTGGTAGAGCAGGCTGCGCATCAAGGCATCCACTTCCGGGGTCCGGGTTTCATCTTCCCGCAAATGGATCGCTTCCACGGTGAAGCAGGGTTCGGTGGCGATAAATTTGCCGATGCGGGCCCGGTTTATTCCCTCTACCAGGACGCGGATAGTGCCACCGGGAAGTTTAATTAACTGCTTGATTTCGGCCACCGTGCCGACGGTATAGAGGTCCTCTTCCACCGGTTCGTCAACCCGGGCATCCTTTTGGGCCACCAGGAGGATGCGGTTGTTGTCCACCATGGCCTGGTTCAAGGCGGTCACGGAGCGTTCCCGTCCCACGTCCAGATGCAGCACCATATGCGGAAAAACAAGTACTCCTCTTAAGGGAAGCAGGGTCAACTTCTCTCTCTGCTTCATCTATGGTGTCACCTCCTCGAGGATATAAAAATCAAAATAAGCGAGAAGCTTTACAAACAGATTATTCGCTTCTCGCTTATAGTTTCCCTTTTTTTAAGCGAAATAGCTTACCATATATTTCTATTTAATGGGAGGGGAGTGCCGCCACCGGCTCTTTGACTAAAAGGGCTTCCTTGAATACTTCTTCAATGCGGTTCACCGGAATGATCTTGACGGTAAAATGATGCTTAAAGCTTTGCTGCCAGTTTTGCTGTGGAATAATAATCTTCTTGATTCCGGCATCAATGGCCGCTTCAATCTTGGCCTGAACACCGCCGATGGGACGAACAAAACCGCGCACAGACAGCTCCCCGGTCATGGCCACCAGGGGATCCACGGGCACTCCGGTCAGAGAAGAGTAGATGGCCGTAGCCATGCTGATTCCGGCAGAAGGTCCGTCTACCGGGGTGCCGCCGGGGAAATTAAGGTGAATATCGTAATCGCGCAGATTTATTCCCATGTAGCGGCTGAGCACGGTAATCACATTTTCCGCGGCACCCTTGGCCGTGCCTTTGCGGCGCAGGGTGTGCCCCATGCCGCCCATTTCCTCTTCTTCGACAATCCCGGTAATGGTGACCTTGCCCTGGCCGGGCTTGACCGGATTGGCGGTAGCCTCCACCTCGATGAGCGTGCCCATGTTCGGGCCGTACACGGCCAGCCCGTTGACGAATCCTACCTGGGGCTCGTCCGGCGGTTTGCGTTCCGGGCGCGGCGACAATTGACCGCTATTGACCACCCATTCGATATCTTCCTCCGCCAATTTTGTCCGCCCTTCACCCTGGGCGATGCCGGCCGCCATCTGAATAATATTAACAGCCTCACGCCCGTTGCTGGCGAACTTGGTAACTACGTCCAGCGCCTCTTCCGTAATTTCATAATTGATCCGACGGCAGGCGTTGGCGGCAATTAATTTTATTTCATTGGGGCGCAGCCCGCGAAAGAAAATCTCCAGGCAGCGGGAGCGAATAGCCGGCGGCAGTTCGTGGGGCATCCTGGTTGTGGCGCCGATTAAACGAAAATCTGCCGGCAGGCCTTTTTGAAAAATCTCGTGAATGTGGCGGGGTATGTTAGTATCTTCGCTATTATAATAGGAGCTTTCCAGGAATACTTTTCGATCTTCCAGCACCTTTAACAATTTGTTGATCTGGATCGGGTGCAATTCGCCGATCTCGTCGATAAACAGAATCCCGCCGTGGGCCTTGGTGACGGCGCCGGGTTTGGGCTGGGGAATGCCGGCCATGCCCAGGGGACCGGCCCCCTGGTAAATGGGATCATGAACCGTGCCGATAAGGGGGTCAGCGATACCGCGCTCATCAAAGCGGGCTGTGGTGGCGTCCAATTCGATGAACTTGGCCTCTTTGCCAAAGGGACTTAGCGGGTTCTTCACCGCTTCTTTTAGAATCAACCGGGCTGCAGCGGTTTTGCCGATGCCGGGCGGGCCGTACAGAATAACATGCTGGGGGTTGGGGCCGCACATGGCCGCCCGCAGAGCTTTCAATCCATCGTCCTGTCCAATAATTTCCTCAAAGGAGGACGGCCGCGTTTTCTCCGCCAGCGGTTCGGTCAGGGAAATGGCCCGCAGTCTTTCCAACTGGTCCATCTCTTTGCGCGATTCCCGATCCACGGCTACGCGGCTGGTTTGCTGGTTGCGCAGCAGATTGAAAAAATAGAGACCTATGACCACGGCAAAGAATATTTGCACCAGGCCAAGGACTCCGTTAAAGCTGCCCATTACCCCATCACCCTTTCAAAATAAGCTCGCCTAAATTCTTTCGATAGTTATAGCACTGCATATTATCCCCCAAGGGAAGGAAATGTATCCGATTCAAGCAGGGACTCAAGCAGGGACGGTTCTTGACTTGAATTATAGATTCTTTATGTTTTCTTATAATAAAAGAGCGGCCGCCAAGGGCGACCGCTCTTTTATGCGAAAATGATCGTTGCTTAAGCGGTTTCTTCTTTCTTGCGCCGCTTATCCCGCGTTACCAGGATTGGCTTTTCCCGCTTTAAAATCACGTCCCGGGTGATAATGCAGCGGCTGATATCATCGCGGGATGGCAGCTCAAACATCACGTCCAGCAGCACCTCTTCCATAATCGCTCTCAGCCCCCGGGCGCCGGTGTTGCGCTTGATCGCTTCCTCGGCAATGGCCTGCAAAGAGCCTTCCTTGAATTCCAGGGAGACGTCGTCCAGTTCAAATATCTTCTGGTACTGTTTGGCCAGGGCGTTGCGCGGTTCAGTGAGGATCCGCACCAGTGCCTCGTGATCCAAGGGCTCCAGGGTAGCGATAACAGGGATGCGGCCCACAAACTCGGGGATCAGGCCGTATTTAAGCAGATCCTGGGGCAGGATATGCTTTAATATTTCGCCGACATTCTCATTATCCCGGCCTAGCACCTCTGCTCCAAATCCGATGCCCTTCTTGCCGATACGGTTCTGAATTATTTTTTCCAGCCCATCAAAGGCGCCGCCACAGATAAAGAGAATGTCCGTGGTATCGATTTGCATAAATTCCTGGTGAGGATGCTTGCGGCCGCCCTGCGGCGGAACGCTGGCTACGGTCCCTTCCAGAATCTTGAGCAGGGCCTGCTGCACCCCTTCTCCGGAAACGTCGCGGGTAATGGAGGGGTTGTCGGTTTTGCGGGCGATCTTATCAATTTCATCGATATAGACAATCCCCTTTTCCGCCTTCTCCAGGTCGTAATCGGCCGCCTGGATCAGCTTGAGCAAAATGTTTTCCACATCTTCGCCCACATAGCCCGCTTCAGTTAAAGAGGTGGCATCGGCGATAGCGAAAGGCACATTCAACATGCGCGCCAGGGTTTGGGCCAGCAGTGTTTTGCCCACGCCGGTGGGTCCGACCAAAAGGATGTTGCTCTTCTGCAGCTCCACATCCTCCAGCTTCTGGGCGGCATTGATGCGCTTATAGTGATTGTAGACGGCCACAGAGAGGCTTCTTTTGGCTTCTTCCTGGCCGATCACGTACTGATCCAGGACCTGCTTAATTTCCCGGGGCTTCGGCAGCTCCATCAATCCGAAACCGGTATCCTCGCCGATCTCTTCCTCGATTATTTCGTTGCACAGCTCAATGCATTCGTCGCAGATATAAACACCAGGGCCTGCCACCAGCTTGCGCACCTGCTCCTGGGTTTTACCGCAAAATGAACATTTGAGCTGTCCCTTGTCATCGCTGAATTTAAACATGATTAAGATTCACCTCATCTGGGTGTTTTAAGGTCGGTGAACCAGGATATCGTCAATAATCCCGTATTCTTTGGCTTCTTGGGCCGAGATAAAGAAATCTCGATCCGTGTCCTGAGAGATCCGCTCCACCGGCTGCCCGGTATGGTCGGCCAGGATCTGGTTTAAGGTTTCCCGGATTTTTAAAATTTCCCTGGCCTGAATCTCAATGTCCGCTGCCTGCCCCTGGGCGCCGCCCATGGGCTGGTGCAGCATAATCCGCGAGTGCGGCAGGGCATATCTTTTTCCTTTCGCTCCGGCAGCCAGGAGAACAGCGCCGAAACTGGCGGCCAGGCCCACACAAATGGTGGAAACCGCCGGTTTAACATACTGCATGGTGTCATATATAGCCATACCGGCATAGACCGCGCCACCGGGCGAATTAATATATAAATTGATGTCTTTATCCGGATCTTCTGATTCCAAAAATAACAACTGGGCTACAACCAGGTTAGCCACATGATCATCGATGGCGCTGCCGATAAAAATAATCCGGTCTTTTAACAGCCGGGAGTAGATATCGTAAGCCCGCTCACCCCGGTTGGTCTGCTCTACGACCATTGGCACCAGAACGCTCATGCTCAATCAATCCTCCTCGAATCTCAAATTGGGCAGTTTAACCGCTTTTTTTCACTTTATTAATCTGTGCCTCACTAACCAGCAGATCTATGACCTTGCGCATGCGTATCTCTTCCCGCATTAAAGAAATGCGTCCCTGCTTTTCAAAAAGTTCGCGCACACGCTCCGGGTCATCGTTATGCTCCGCGGCGATGGCGGCAATCTTCGCGTCTATTTCGCTGTCACCAACGGTAATTCCTTCTTTTTTGATCAGGGCGTCCAGGACCAGGTTGGCCTTAACTCTCTTGGCCGCCTCCTCCTGTCTTTCCTGGCGCAGCTCTTCCATTGATTTGCCGGCCAGTTCGCAAAACTTCTCCAAGGTAAGCCCCTGAAAGCGAAGATATTGCTCCAGTTCGCCCAGCATGCGATCAATCTGGCGTTCAATCAATACGGGAGGCAGCTCTACCTTGGAAGCTTCGCTCAGTTTTTCAATTAACGTCTCTTCCAGCTTAATTCTTGACTGTTCCCGGGCGTTGTTTTCCATCCGCTCCCGGATTTGCGCCTTAAACTCCTCCAGGGTTTCTTTATCGCTTACTTCTTTGGCAAATTCATCATCAAGATCGGGTAGCTTCTTTTCTTTGATCTCTTTCACCGTAACTTGAAAAACTGCCTCTTTGCCGGCCAGCTCTTCTTTCCGGTAGTCTTCGGGAAAAGACACTTTTACTTCCCGCTCCTCGCCGGTGGAGGCGCCGACAAGCTGTTCTTCAAAACCGGGTATAAACCTTCCCGAGCCGAGTTCGAGAGAGTAATTTTCTGCCTCTCCCCCCGAAAAGGGTTCACCATCGATAAATCCTTTAAAATCGATCAGAACAAGGTCGCCTTCTTTGGCGGCTCCTTCTTCTTTGGGTACCAGGCGGGCATGCTGTTCGCGTATCGATTCCAGCGACTGCTCTACCTGCTCATCAGTAATCTCTACCTCTTCCTGCTCCACGACAATACCTTTATACTCGCCCAGCTCAACCGGGGGAAGCACTTCAACCGTGGCATGGACGATCAGCGGTTTCCCTTCTTCTATCTGCACCAGTTCAAAGTTTGGTTGTTCAATGGGTTCCACGTCTGCCTCTTCGAGGGCTTGCTGGTAAGCAGGCGGCACCAGGATTTCAAGGGCTTCTTCATGGAGGATTTCCGGACCGAACCTGGCCTCTAAAACCCGGCGAGGCACCTTTCCTTTGCGAAATCCCGGCAAATTTACTTTTTTAACCACTTTGCGGTAGGCCTTGGCCAGGGCTGTATCCACTTCCGGCGCCGCAACTTCAATTTCCAGCTTAACTTTATTGCCCTCTATTTTTTCCCACCTGGTTAGCATTTATGCTCCTCCCTCTACCTTCATATCATATGCTTCTTAAAATAAAGAAAACCCAATTAACAACGAGATAACAATAAAACGCCTACCCAACAGGCGTTAAAGCATGATTATTTTAACATAGAAACATTACAGTTACAACATTTTCCCGCCCTTTTGTGATCGGTCTGTGATATTGTCACCCCGTAAGCGGTCTGAGAAAATGTCACCATGATGAGAGGAGACATTTTCTTGAACCAGAAAGAAGCAAGAAGGGTGTATGTAATGGAACAGGTAGTGCAAGGACAATTAACCGTATCCCAGGCGGCAAGTTTACTTAGCCTCTCTGAGCGCCAGATTAAGCGTTTAAAGAAAGGAGTCAAAGAAGAAGGCATATCCTTCCTGGCGCATAAGAACCGTCAGCGCAAGCCTAAACATGCCATCCCCGAGGAAACCCGTCAAAAGGTAGTAACATTGGCACAAAGTGATTACAAGGGAGCCAGTTGCTCACATATGGCCGAGCTACTGGACACCTACCAGCAAATCTCCATTTCCCCCCGCTCTATACGGCGTATTTTAAACATGGCGGGCATTCTCAACGGTCATTCCCGTAAAGCACCGCGCAGGCGCCGCAGGCGGGAAAGGATGCCCAAAGAGGGTATACTGGCCCAGATTGATGCCAGCCCCTTCGCTTGGCTGGAAGACCGGGGACCGAAGATGAGCCTGCATGGTGCTGTCGACGACGCTACCGGCAAAATATTAGGGCTGCATTTTGAATACCAGGAATGCTTAAACGGATACCTCAACGTATTGATGCAGATGGCTCAAAACGACACACTTACTCAACGCGTCTATAGCGACTTGCACGCCATTTTCTTCTCCCCCAAGAAAGACAAGCTTTCTATCGAGGAAGAGCTGGCCGGTAAAAAGGTTGCTTTAACCCAGTTCGGTAGGGTTCTCGAGGAACTGGGCATGGTCCATATCCCCTCCTATTCCCCGCAAGCCAAAGGGCGTGTAGAGCGATTCTGGGGCACTCTACAGCACCGACTGGTCATTGAGATGCGTATTGCCGGCATCTCTACCCTGGAAGAAGCCAATGCTTTCCTACCGGCTTTTATCGATAATTTTAACCGCCGCTTTGCCGTGGAACCCGCCGATCCTGAACCGGCTTATCTAAGCTCACCCAAGAACGTGGAATGTATTATTTGCCTTAAAGAGAAGCGCCAGGCTTCCAACGGCTCCACTATCTCCTACCACGGGAAAACTTACAGATTGCGTAAAAAAGACGGCTCTATCGCCCTGCTGCGCCCAAGGAGCCAGGTCCTGGTGTTAACCCATTTGGACGGCTCCTTGAGCGCTTTGTATGAGGGCAATCGGCTCTCTCTTGAGGTTTTTGCTGCCGCTCCACCCAGAGCGCAAAACGTCAAGGAGAAGCCAAAACATAATGCATCAAAACCGACATCATGTCATCCGTGGAGAAAAAAATTCTTACCGCCTCCAATGGCTACAGAGGCAGATATATACTGCAGAGAAAGATATCTTAAAAAGAACTCTAAGTTCTGATTTAATTTTATCACCAAAGGTGACATTTTCTCAGTCCATTTAAAGCCGTTTTAGAGTGACATTTTCACTGGCCCTTGACACATTTTCCCGCCCTTTCTGGGCCTGTTTTTTAAGCCCGAGCAGCTCTGGATACCCCGTCCCGATCATTGTTTCCAAAATAAGGATATTTATCCTCTCTTTAAACGGGTTGAAATCACCACGCCAACCAGGCACCCCCGGTTGGATAAGATCAGAGCCCGCTTTGGAACGCCGGGGGCTGTCCCGAAAAGGGCAGCCTGTTATACTGATTTTTCATGATAGGCATATATCACTTCTCTCAGGGCATAGACATATAAAGACTTCAACAGGCAGCGTTTGTATCCCGTCTAACCTCAAAAGAAAGCAAATTAATTAAATTGTCTTGATTTTTATCATAAAAGAATATACAATAACGGTTAAGAAGTCGAATGACTATTCATTCATTTTTTACGGGAGGGTTTTCTTGGCCAGGCGCACCGGGGAAAAATATTTTGCCATTATCGATGCCGCCGTAAAAATAATTGCCCGGCATGGCTACCACCGCACCCGGGTAGCCGATATAGCCCGGGAAGCGGGCGTGGCCGACGGCACTGTTTATATTTACTTCACCAAGAAAGAAGATATCCTTGTTTCGCTATTCCAGGTGCTGATGGCGCGTTTTGTGGATGGTCTGCGCCTGAAACTGGAGCATTGCGGCAACGCTAATGAAAAATTAAAAACCATAATTACATACCACCTGACTACCCTCGAAAACAACCCAGACCAGGCCAGAGTAACGCAAATTGAATTGAGGCAGATTGATGAGGAGATCAATGAAGGTATTTCTAAGCCTTTGCTGGATTACTTTAAGTTGATTGAGGAGGTGATTGCCGAAGGAAAAGAACAAGGGCTGTACCGCCAGGACCTGGATGTTAGAACAGCACGCAAGGTAACCTTCGGCGCAGTGGACGAAGTAGTAACCTGCTGGGTCATGTCCAAGAAGCCGTATAATCTGAGCAGCCTGGCCGGCCCAGTTTTTAACCTGCTGGTCCGGGGCATGCAGGCCGGACCTGTACCGCAAGAATAAGAAGTAAGGAGGTTTAATCATTGTCCGTCAGAGAGATTAAAAAAGCTGCCGTGCTTGGCGCCGGTGTTATGGGCGCCACCATTGCTGCCCACCTGGCCAACGTGGGGATACCCTCGTACCTGCTTGATATCGTCCCCCGTGAGCTGACTCCGGAGGAGGAGAAAAAGGGTTTAACTTTGCAAAGCCCAGAGGTGCGCAACCGCCTCTCCAATGCGGGAAAAGCAGGATTGATCAAGAAAAAGCCAAGCCCCATGAACCCCCTTTACCGGAACGAGTTTGCAGAGTTAATTACTCCCGGCAACTTTGAAGACGATATGGATAAACTGAAAGACGTGGACTGGGTCATCGAGGTTGTCGTCGAAAACATGGACATTAAGAAACAAGTATTTAAGAGACTGGAACAATATGTAACCCCTGGAACGATCGTTAGCTCGAACACGTCCGGTCTTTCAATCAATGAAATGGTTTCGGAATGTTCCGAAGAATTTCGCAAGTATTTCCTGGGCACCCATTTCTTCAATCCACCGCGGCATATGAAGCTTTTGGAAATCATACCCTGCAAAGAAACCTCCAAAGAAGTGCTCGACTACATGCACACCTTCTGTGAAAAGGTTTTAGGCAAGGGTGTCGTATTCGCCAAGGACACTCCCAACTTTATTGCCAACCGTATCGGCACCTATGCGATGATGCATACGATCAAGCTCATGGAGGAGATGGATTTAAGCATCGAGGCCGTGGACGCCATCACCGGACCTCCCATGGGCCATCCCAAGTCAGCCTCTTTCCGCACCCTGGACATGGTTGGCCTGGATACTTTCCTCCATGTGGCTAAAACCTGTGAAGATAAATCAACAGATGAGTCGGAAAAACAGATGATGCAGGCTCCTGAGTGGCTGCGCCGCATGGTCGAGAAGAAAATGCTCGGTGATAAAACCGGGGGAGGCTTTTATAAAAAGGTTAAAGGTGAAGGCGGTTCCCAGATCATGGCCCTGGATTACAAAACCCTGGAATACCGCCCCCGGGAAAAGGCAAAGTTTGATATCCTCAGAAAGGTTAAGCAGGAAGGCCTGCAGAAGGGCTTCAAAATTCTCATTGAAGGCGATGAACCTGTCAGCGAATTTGCCTGGAAGCTGACCAAGAGATTTCTCCTTTACTCGGCCAGCCTGATCCCTGAAATTGCCGACGATATTGTCAACGTTGACCGGGCCATGCGCTGGGGCTTTAACTGGAAGCTGGGTCCCTTTGAAAGCTGGGACGCCATCGGTCTCAAAGCCAGCGTTAAGAGAATGAAGGAAGAAGGCGAAACCATTCCCGCCCTGGTGGAGGAAATGTTGGCCAACGGTTTCACTTCTTTCTACAGCGAAGACGCGGCTGGCAATCTCTACTACTATGATATTGAAGCGAAAAAATATCTGCCTGTTCCCATGCCGGCGGAAAAGGTAGACCTGCCAGTAAAGAGCCTGAACTACATTATCAAGGGCAACAAGATCTATCCCGTCAACCCGGCGCCCATCAGCCTGGCCGCTTTGAAGAAGCAAAACAAGGTGGTTAAGAGCAACGAAGACGCCAGCCTCATTGATATCGGCGACGGCGTTGTCTGCCTGGAGATGCATGCACCGCAGATGGCCATCAGCCCGGCCTTTACCGAATTCTGCTTTGAAGCGGTGGAAGAAGCGGAGAAAAACTGGGTGGCCATGGTCATCGGCAATGAAGCCGAAAATTTCTGCGTCGGCGCCAACGTCGCCCTGGTAATGATGGCTGCGCAGAGCGGCGAGTGGGAGATGCTGGAGAAGTCGGTAAAAGCATTCCAGGATTCAGTAATGCGCTTCAAGTACTGCAGCATCCCGGTAGTGGCCGCGCCGCACGGCATGACCCTGGGCGGCGGCATGGAGATCTGCGTACACTGTGACCGCATCCACGCCGCGGCGGAAACCTACATCGGCCAGGTGGAAATGGGCGTAGGCTTAATCCCTGGTGGCGGCGGCCACAAAGAGCTGCTAATCCGCTACATGGAAGGGCTGCCTGAAGGGGTCCCCATCAACCTGCTGCCGATCGTGCAAAAGCCCTTTGAGCACATCGCCATGGCCAGGGTTGCCTATGGCGCCCGGGAAGCCCAGGAGCTGAGATTTTTACGCCCCACCGACAAAGTAACTATTAACAAAGACTACCTCATTGCCGAGGCCAAACAAACGGCTTTGGCCATGGCCATTGAAGGGTATAAGCCGCCCACACCGAAGCCGATCAAGGTTCTTGGAACGGATGGCATCGCCGCCTTTAAAGCCGGAGTCCAGACCATGCTTTGGGGAGGATATATCAGCGAACACGACCAGAAAATCGCCAATGAAATTGCCTACGTGTTATGCGGCGGCAATGTTACACCGGGCACCCTGGTCAGTGAACAATATCTGCTGGATATTGAACGGGAAGCGTTCCTGCGCCTCTGCGGAGAAGAGAAAACGCACGAGCGCATAACCGCGATCCTCACCACCGGCAAGCCATTACGGAATTAAGGAGGTTACATGATGAAAGAAGCTGTCATCGTTTCCAGTGTTCGCACAGCTGTCGGCAAGGCGCCCCGGGGCACACTGCGCCATACCAGGCCTGAAGATATGGCCACGGTGGCGGTTAAAGAAGCCCTGGCCCGGGCCAAGGGGCTTGATCCTGCCGAGATAGATGACGTTATCCTGGGCTGCTCCTTCCCGGAAGCGGAACAGGGCATGAACATCGGGCGCCTGGTGGCGCTGCAGGCCGGGCTGCCGGACAGTGTCCCCGGGATGACCGTAAACCGCTTTTGCTCTTCGGGGCTGCAGGCTATTGCCCTGGCGGCTGACCGGATCATGCTCGGCTATAGCGACGCCATCATCGCCGGCGGGGTTGAAAGCATGAGCCTGGTGCCCATGGGCGGGAACAAGCTTACTCCCAACCCCACCCTGGTGGGGCAGCTCATCGAAGCCTACACACCCATGGGCATTACCGCGGAAAATGTGGCCCAGCGCTATGATATTTCGCGGGAAGACCAGGATAAATTTGCCGTGCGCAGCCACGAGCGGGCTGGCAAGGCCATAAAAGAGGGCCGGTTTAAAGACGAAATCGTGCCGCTGAAAGTGGTTAACCGTACGCTGGGACCCGACAACAAAGTCAAGGAAGAAGAAATAATTTTCGATACCGACGAAGGGGTTCGCTTTGACACGAACTTGGAAGCCTTAAGCAAGCTGCGCCCGGTATTCAGCGCCAAGGGCACTGTAACCGCCGGCAACTCTTCCCAGACCAGCGACGGCGCCGCGGCGGCGGTGTTGATGTCCGCCGAAAAGGCGGAAGCCCTTGGCTTAAAGCCAATGGCCTTTTTCCGCGCCTTTGTTGTGGCCGGCTGCAACCCTGATGAAATGGGCGTGGGACCGGCCTATGCCATTCCCAAGCTATTGAAGCATACAGGCTTGAATATTGACGATATCGATCTGTTCGAGTTAAACGAGGCTTTTGCTTCCCAGGCGCTCTACTGTATGCGCAAACTGGACCTCGACCCGGAAAAAGTGAACGTCAACGGCGGAGCAATCGCCTTAGGCCACCCCCTCGGCTGCACCGGGGCCAAGCTCACCGCCACCCTGCTGCATGAAATGGCCCGCCGCAACGCCCGCTACGGTGTCGTCTCCATGTGCATCGGAGGCGGCATGGGCGCCGCAGGCCTTTTCGAGCGCGCCTAAAAAAAGCGGTCCACCGGGTAAACCCGGTGGACCTTTTTTTTCAAGATGGGGACGGTTCTTGACTTTCCTGGCATTCAAAGGAAGGTGCATGTAAAATGCCCAGGCAAGCAAGAGTTAAATCTACTTTTTCCACCTACCACATTATTCTCCGCGGCAATGAAGGTAAAAAAATATTTTTCCGCAAAAAGGATAAAACCCGCTTCTTGGATATCCTGCACAAAGTAGTTAATAAGTTCAACTGTCATGTCTACTCCTATTGCCTCATGAATAACCATATCCATCTTATCATTTATGACAACGGCAACGATATATCAACTATTGTAAAAAGTCTGGCCACCCGTTATGCCATGTACTTTAACAAGGCATATCGCCGCAAAGGGCACTTGTTTCAAGACAGATTCAGAAGCGAAATAATTACTAGCGACGACTATTTACTGCGGGCGAGCCGATATATTCACAACAACCCGGTCAAGGCGTTTCTGGTTGACTGCGCGGCAGATTATTCCTGGAGCAGCTACCACTACTATACCGGGAAAGCAAAAGAGTACCCGGCCCTGGTAAATACGGATAAAGTGCTCAAAATAATCTCAAACAACCTTACTGATGCTAGACGTGAATATATACGCTTCGTGGACCAAGCGCCTCCGGATACGGACGTCGATAAATTTATTGATGTGGATGAAGGAGAAACAACAGTGGCCGCTGAACAGAGGGAATATATCCAAAATCTCGAGGCTGCCGGCAAGCGTATCAGTGAACTGCTGGCACAAAAAAAGATAAGCCGGACTGAATTATTGGCCAATCGAAAAAAGCGGAACGAAATCATCAGGGAAATCCGAAAAAATTCTGCCCTCACCCTGAAAGAAATCGGCTCCATGTTTACCTTAAGTGAATCGGCTGTCTGTAAAATTTTAAACCGGGAATAATTCAAGTCAAGAACCGTCCCCATCTTGAAAGGAGGAGAATAATGAATATCCCTGGCCACGAGTTAAAGCAGCGCATTAACAGGCTGCAGAAGCAGCTGCAGGAACACGATATTGCTGGAGCATTGATTGTGCAGCGGGCCGATCTTTATTATTTCAGCGGAACGGGTCAAAATGCCCACCTCTTCATCCCGGCCATGGGAGAAGCGGTCCTGCTGGTGAAGAAAAACCTGGCCCGGGCCCGGCGGGAGAGCCCCCTGGATGCTATTCTCAGCATGGATAGCTTTGCACAGCTCGCCGCTTTTATGCAGGAGACGCTGCGGCCGGGAGATAAAATTGGCCTGGAGTTGGACGTGCTGCCGGCCAATCACTATTTTCGCTACCAGAAAATCCTGGACGGCTTTAACACGGCGGATGTCTCTCCGCTGATACGCCGCATCAGAGCGGTAAAGAGCCCTTACGAAGTGGCGCAGCTGCGGGAAGCGGCCGCCCTAAGCAAATCCGTGTTTGCCTATGCCGGTGAAATTATCCGCGAAGGAATGAGCGAATTAGAGCTGGCCTCCAGCCTTGAAGCCTTCGCCCGCGCCAGGGGCCACCAGGGTGCCGTGCGTATGCGCGGTTTCAACCAGGAGCTGTTTTTCGGCCATATCATGGCCGGAAAGGGCGCTGCTGCTCCCACTTTTTTTGACGGCCCCACCGGCGGAAGCGGTTTGAACCCCTCATTCCCCCAGGGAGCAGGCCTAAATCGAATCAAGCGCCATCAGCCAATCCTCATCGATTTCGTTTCCATTGTAAACGGCTACATGGTGGACCAAACCCGCATTTTCTCCCTGGGTGGCCTTTCCCCTGAACTGGACAGTGCCTTGAACACCGCCCTGCAAATAAAAAAGGTGCTTATGGAAATGGGTCGCCCCGGCATCTCCGGATCAAAGCTCTACCAGGCAGCGGTCGAGCTGGCACGCCAGGCCGGCCTGGAAGAATACTTCATGGGCTATGAAGAAAAAGTCAGCTTTGTGGGCCACGGCGTCGGACTGGAGCTGGACGAGCTGCCGGTAATTGCCCGCAATGTGGAACTGCCCCTGGAAGAAGGCATGGTTTTCGCCCTGGAGCCGAAGTTTATCTTTCCCAATCTGGGTGTAGCCGGTATTGAGGACACCTTTCTGGTCCGGCCGCACGGCCTGGAAGCAATAACCTCCTTTGCAGAGCGCCCGCAACTTGACAAAGTACCTGCGAGATGGCCTTAGAAAAGCCGGGACCGGGAAAGAAAGCTCCTGACCAACTCCTTTTCCAAAAACTGTAATTCAAGTCAAGAACCGTCCCCTCCTTGACAGGCACAATATTTGCGGCAGATGCATAAGCTATAATGTTGAGGAGGTATGAACGGTGTGTGGAATTTGCGGTTTTGTTTCCCTGAAGGGGATAGCGGAAGAAAGCGGCCCGGTTTTGGAGGCCATGATGCAAGTGATGACGCACCGGGGGCCCGATGATTACGGCTTTTACCACGACAGTTATGCCGGGCTGGGTTTCCGGCGCCTCAGTATTATTGATCTAAAAGCAGGGCGGCAGCCATTCGCCAGTGAAGACGGACGCTACCGTGCGGTTGTTAACGGCGCCATTTACAATTTCCAGGCGCTCAGGCGGGAACTTCAAGCCAGGGGGCACCTCTTCCGTACACAAACTGATGGCGAAGTGATCGTCCACCTCTACGAAGATTTGGGAGAAAACTGCGTCAAAAAGCTGCGGGGCATGTTTACCCTGGCCATCTGGGACACTCTGGAAAAAAAATTGTTTTTAGCACGGGATCGGTTCGGCATTAAACCCCTTTATTATACCCTCTTAGGGGATATGCTCATATTCGCCTCAGAAGCGAAGTCGCTGCTCCAACACCCGTCCGTTGAGGCTAAGTTGAACCAGGCCGCGCTGCCGCACTATCTCACCTTTCAATATTTCCCCGACCCTGAAACAGCTTTTGCCGGGATTTACCGGCTGCGTCCGGCCCACCATCTCACCTTTGACCGGAATGGTCTTAGTATTAAAAAATACTGGCACCTGAAGTTCAGGCCGGACCAGAGCAAGGATCTCAGTTATTACGTAGACATGACCGACCACCTGCTGCAGGAAGCGGTACGTTTGCACATGACCAGCGATGTACCCCGGGGGGCTTTCTTAAGCAGCGGTATCGATTCCAGCACTATCGTGGCCTTGCTCAACCGGTTCGAAGACGTCAGTACATATTCAGTAGGCTGCGCCGGAGGAAAATACGACGAGCTGCCCCCGGCCCGTGAAACCGCCGCTTTCCTAGGTACCAGGCATGAAGAAAGACGCATCAGTGCCGGAGAATACTGGGAACAGCTGCCTAAAATAACGTGGTACCAGGATGAGCCCGTGGCCGACCCGGCGGCGGTGGCCCTTTATTTTGCGGCAAGGCTGGCTGCCGGTGAGGTTAAGGTCGTTCTCTCCGGTGAAGGGGCTGATGAAGTATTCGGCGGTTACGACATTTACCGGGAGCCTGCCGCAGTGGCCCCGCTGCAGCGCCTGCCCGGGCCGCTCAAGCAGCTGCTGCGCAGCGCCTCCAGGATACTGCCGGAAGGCCTTAAAGGAAAAAATTATCTTAGGAGGGCCACCACCTCCTTGGAACAGAGGTATTTCGGGAATGCCTTTATTTTTACTGAAGATGAAAAAAGGGCCCTGCTCAACCGCGAAATCTACGGCCAGGGTTGGGAACCGCCTACCGCTGTTACAGCCCCTTACTATAAGCAGAGCATTCGTTACGACGGGACTACCCGGATGCAGCACCTGGATTTCTTCACCTGGCTGCCGGGAGACATTCTGGCCAAGGCTGATCGGATGACCATGGCCCATTCCCTGGAGCTGAGGATGCCGTACCTGGACCATGTTCTCTTTGAATTTGCGGCGACGATACCGCCCCAGTTCAAGATTCGCAAGGGTATGACCAAATATGTTTTAAGGCAGGCAGCGGCCAGGCACCTGCCGGACGAAATTGTCCGGCGCCCGAAACTCGGCTTTCCCGTTCCCATAGCTCTCTGGATCCGGGACAGTTTCAAAGAGCAGTTGCGGGAGCTCTTCCATAGCCGGATCGCCCGCACCTATTTTAATCCGCCGCAGCTGGAACATCTCCTAAACCTGCACTGCCGGGGAGAGGGGGACTACGGGCGCAAGCTATGGACTGCCGCAATATTTATACTGTGGCACAGCATTTACTTTAAAACCTGAAGCACAACGCTCCCAGTCAGCCCTAATTTCACTTTTCTACTATTGACAGTCCCATGCAGTTTTCTGTTAATAATTTATGTCTACCATTTGAAAAAGCGAATGTTTAATATTCCTTGCATTTACGGGACTTTGAACCTAATAATAAGTTTATCCAGTAAATAATTACTAACACTTTCCACAGGGTTATACACAACTAAAGCTGTTGTACCGTCCAAAATAGTGGTGTTATCCACAGATTTCACAAGCAAGTTAACATAAAATCAAACCATTGATATATCCTCGTATTTTTTAAAACTTGTGGATTGATTTCAATCAGAGCGCATTAAACGTCATTAATCGATTCCTTGGTTGGCGGCATAATCATGGTCCGCAAGATATGAACCGGATCCGCGCTGGTCCTGTTCACGTCATAACCGGTCGTCCAAAAACTCAGTTGAGTCGACCCCCTTTGAAATAAGTTGATCGTGCCAGCAAAGGGATTTGGGAAAAATCGGATAGATACAACGGCCATTTTACACAGCAAACCCCACTCTGTCTTGACCTTAAAGGACCGCCCTTTGGGGATAGCCCCCCTTCTCGATGACGGTTATCTTCATCACGTTCCCGCTCAAAATAACCAAAAATGTCGCGTTAAGGAGAAAAATGTTCTAAGCAGTATGCACAGCGGAAAAAGACGCTGAAATTAGCATAGACAATTCCGGATGTAGTGAAAAAATTAACGCCAAAAAAGAGGGATAATCGCTTTCTTAGCGAATAAACAAATTTAGATATTAGAACTGCTAAAGGAGGATTTTTCATGGAGGTCAAAGTAAACGACGAGTGCAGCGCCTGCGGAATCTGTGAAGACATTTGCCCCGAAGTTTTTGAGCTGGGCGACGAAAAAGCCGAAGTAAAGGTTTCCCCCGTTCCCGCCGACCTGGAAGATAAAGTCCGTGAAGCGGCAGAAGAGTGCCCCTCGGAAGCCATTGAGATTACCGAATAGGCTAGCTTGATACTGAAAATTTTAAGAGCCCGCCGGCAGCGGGCTCTTGCATTGTACATAACTGATGCAGCAGCTTTGCCGGGCAGCCTTAAAGCAAATCAAAATTAAATTGTTACGCAGGGCAGGACTAACTTTGCCACCCCGTGCATAAACAACTAAGGGAAATGTTTCTAATAATCTGATGGCAGAACTTGTCCATTAATAGGAGAAGGATTTTACGGCTGCGGTCACGAATTAGCGGGTTATGCACGGCAATAACGGAGGTGTATAAACCGGTGATCCAGTTAAGCCAATTGCTGGAACCGTTAGAAATACTGGAAAGGCGCGGCAAATGCAACTTTCCCATAACTGGGCTGGCTTACCATTCGGAGCGGGTGCTGCCGGGCCACCTTTTTGTCTGTATCAAAGGTTATAAAACAGACGGGCACCGCTACCTGGCCCAGGCTATGGAAAAGGGCGCTGCTGCCGCAATAGTGGAGCAATTTCAGGAAGATATAGAAATACCCCAGTTCCGGGTGGCCAACAGCAGGCAGGCCCTGGCCGCGCTGGCCGATCTTTTTTACGGCCATCCCTCGCAAAAATTGAAGGTAATCGGTGTAACCGCCACCAACGGCAAAACAACCACCTCTTTTATGACCAATGCCATCCTGGAGGAACACTCCCTGAAAACAGGTTTGATTGGCACTGTCATTGTTAAAGTTGGCAATACTGTCCGCCCGGCAGAGTTGACTACTCCGGAATCGCTGGATTTACACCACCTTTTTCGGCAAATGGTTGACCATGGCATCACGCACGTAACCATGGAGGCATCTTCATCGGGCTTGGAGCTTTACCGGGTGGGGAATGTTGATTTTGACATTGTTGTCGTTAACAATATCAGCCGGGAACATATCGACCTGCACGGATCCTTTGAAAATTATTTTAAGGCTAAGGCCAAGCTGGTCAGGGAGGCACGGCCCGATCAGTGGGCCATTTTCAACCTGGACTGCCCTGACACGGCCTCCCTGGTGGGCCAGACCCGGGCCCGCACCGTTACCTACGGAGTTAAAACCAGCGAAGCTGACTGCCGTGTGCTCGATCTCGATCTGTCGACAGGCCGAGCCCGCTTTACCGTGGAAGTAAACAACCGCACTCTGGCGGAGCAGCTCCCCGGCCAACCGCACCGCTTTGCCATTGAGCTCTCCGTAATGGGTTTACACAGCGTTTACAATGCCATGGCAGCGCTGCTAGCGGCGCTTCTTTGCGGCGTTCCGGTGCCCATTATACAAAGGGCTTTGCACCGCTTCCGAGGCGTAGAGCGGCGCTTTGAATTAATTTTTGAAGACGATATTAAGGTGATCGACGATCATTTCGCCAACAGCGGAAATATCGACGTGACCTTGGAAACACTAAAATTCATGGACTATCGCAAATTGCAGATTGTCTACGCTATCCGCGGCAGCCGGGGTGTTACGGTGAACTCGGAAAACGCTCATACCCTGGCCCGCTGGGCGCCGGTGCTTGGCCTGGAAAAGATCATCGCCACCACCAGCCGTTCTCACGTAACCGAGAAAGATGTCGTTACCGCGGAAGAAGAGGCCGTTTTCCGGGAAGTTATGGCCGCGGCAGGATTGGAAGTGGCCGTTTATCCCGAACTGCCTGATGCCATCGCCGCCGGCCTGGATTGTTTACAGCCGGGAGATGTCCTGCTTTTGGCCGGCTGCCAGGGCATGGATCACGGTGCCCGTATTTGCCTGGAGCAGATCCGGCAGCGACGCCCGCACCTGGGTGAAGCCAAAATATTTAAAGCTCTGCAAAACCGGGTGGCCGGGGTCTGAGAGGTGAGAAGTGGGAAGTTGGAAGTGAGAAAAAACCGGATTTGAACAACAGAAGGGCTGCCCAATAGTTGCGGGACAGCCCTTAATATTTAACGGGCACGAGGGCCGTTTTTACCAAGCTCAAACGCGAGGCTTTTCCTTGATGTCAATACCGCCCATGATCGTCCGGGCCTGGATGCGCACTACCCGGTCGGCGCCCTCTAAATACTCTTCTACTTTGCGGCTAGCGATGATTCCGCCATCCTCCTGCTCTTTATAGGAGATACCACCCAGGATGGCAGAACCTTCGTATGAAACGGCCAGGCCAGGCGGTAATTTAACATCGATTCCGCCCATGATCGCCGTCAAGTCCAGCACCGTTTCCCCCGGGGGGATATCCGCCATGGTTAAATCCAGTTCGATACCGCCCATAAAGGCCAGGTAGCTGCCGCTTTCCAGCTTCCAGGACCTGGAACCGCCGATATTAATACCGCCCATAAAGGCAATTTTCCCTGCGCCACGTTCTGCGGAGCGGCTCCGCATAAGGCTGATACCGGCAAAGATTAAAAACAGTCCTCCCAGCGTGCTCCAATATATGGTGAAATCAAAGCCAAAGTATTCCGGCCAAAACCCTTTCCCAAGGTAAACTACACCGATAGACGCGGACACCAGTCCGGTAAGAAACAGCCCCCACGAGAAATAGGAAGGGCTCGTTTCTCCTTCTGACCCCCGGAAAGAGAGAACGATCCAGTTCAGGCCAAGTATTAAAGGGATGGCCGGCCAGAAGTCCCACACTTTCCCGGTATCGATATCAATGCCGAAGACCTTGCTCAGGATAATAGAAAGACCAAGCAGCAACAGAAAAAGGCCAAACAGTAAACGAAAACTGATCAAACGCATCAATTTCCCCTCCTTCACCCCTGCTTTACAGGATTAGTATAACGTATAACCGGCCTATATGAACATACTCCGGAAAAAACAGGCATGCAAACTTTACTTCTGGTACTGTTAATGTTTAAGTTGAAACAGCGCTCAGTTAGTGTAAAGTTATTGTAGGTTTTTGGAGGGAATTTTTATATAGAAATAGAAGAGGAACCTCGCATTCGGCAAGAATGTAATCCCCTTAGGAAGGAGACTGAGGTTCCTCATGGATGTAGTTCGTTTAGTAGACTCTAAAATCCTTTCAGTAGTGGAAAAGATCTTTGCTGTTTTGGAAGGCGGAATTGACTATCGTA